>JBDTWV010000455.1:0-2945 GCA_040006495.1 Dokdonella sp. | reverse complement strand
GGTATATGCCAGCCAGCGCAAACTCAGCGTGCTGCAAAAGCTCGCGTTGTTCCTGCAGGTGTGCAGCGCGGTCAGTCATGCGCACGCGAGCTTGGTGGTGCATCGCGACCTCAAGCCTTCGAACATTCTGGTGACGCCGACCGGCGCCGTGCGGCTGCTGGATTTCGGCATTGCCAAGGTGCTGGATGCGCCGGGTCGCGAGGGCAGCGAAACCACCCGCGCTGGCGCGCGCGCTTTCACCCTGCACTACGCTGCGCCCGAACAGATTCGCGGCGATCCGGTGACCGCAACCACCGACGTGTATTCGCTGGGCATGGTGCTGTATGAACTTCTGACCGGCAGCAAGCCGTTCGAACTCAAGCGCGACACGGATGCGGCGTGGGAGGAGGCGATCCTGAGTGAGGACCCGATCCGCCCATCGCAGGCCAAACGCGAGGCCGATGACCGGCTGACGCGCTCGGATCGGAAGCTGGCACGCGCCCTCAGCGGCGACCTCGACACCATCGTGCTGAAAGCATTGCAGAAGGACCCGGTCGATCGCTATCTCTCGGTCGAGGCACTGGCCAGCGATTTGCGCAGGCATATTGGCGGCCGCCCGATCAACGCGCGCCCGCACAGCGTCGACTATCGCGTTCGCAAATACTTGAAACGCAATGCGCTGCAGATCGGGATTGGACTGGCGATCATCGCCGTGCTCGGCGGCGCGCTGTATATCGTGTCGTGGCAGGCGCGCGAGGCGCGCGCCGAGGCACAACGCGCACAGGCGATGCACAATTTCGTGATCGGGCTGTTCGAGCAGGCCGAAAAAGAGGCCGGTCCTTCCAACGCGGTCGACATCCGTCGCCTGCTCGATGCCGGCGTGCGCCGCACCAATACCGAATTTGCGCAGCAGCCCATCCTGCGCGCGGAGCTGCTGGCGTTGATCGCGCGGATGCGATTACGGATGGGCGACTACTCAACCGCGATCGCGGTACTCGACCAGCAGAAGGCGGCATTGTTTGAAGCTCCGTTGCCGATCCAGATCGATTCGCTGCAATTGCGTGGCGACGCGTTGTTGCGGATGGGTCACGCCACCGCCTGCCACAAGCTACTGACCGCGCATCAAGCCGAGATCGATGGTCACGGCGAAGCCTCGCGCCGGCAGGCCGCCGACTACGCTTCGGTGTTGGGTCGCTGCGACCGCGCGCTGCAGGATCGCGATGGCGCCCACACTCAGTTTGAAAAAGCGTTGGTACTGCGCAAGAAACTGGACAACGGCGCGAGCGCGGAAGCCGAAAGCCTGGTCGATCTGGCCATGCTCGAAGCCGACGCCGGCCACCACGCGGTCGCGCTGCAAGGCTTGCGGGATGCGTTGCAACGGCTGCGCGCCGCGCACGCCGAGCAGGGCGATCTGGCGATCCGCATCTGGCAGGGGCTGGGCACGCTCAACCGCGAGCTCGGCCATGGCGCGGAGGCAGAAACCGACTACCGCACCGCGTACAAACTGTCGATGGCGCTGTACGGACCGCGACATCCAACCACCATCGATGCCGAACGCGGGCTGGCCGCTTTGTATGTCGACCAAGGCAAGCTCGATCTCGCCGAGCCACTTTTCACCCAGGCCGACCAGCAACTCACGCGACTGCTTGGTCCGAATCATCCCGACCTCGGCTCGATGGGCAATAGTCTGGGCATCATCGCTTGGGAACGCGGTGACCTTGCGACTGCGCAGCAACAGATGCAGCGCGCGCTGCGGTTGTGGGCTGACTCGCCGCGGCTGCCCGGCGGCCTGTTCAACATGGCGATGATCCTGCACAGCGTCGGCCGTGATGTCGAAGCCGAGCCCTTGGCGCGACGAGCGCTGGCCTTGCGTCAGCGTCAGCTTGGGCCGGCGCAGGGTTTGGTCGGCGCCAGCTTGCGGCAAATCGGCGAAATTCGACTGGCACGCCACGATCTTGTCGGCGCCGAACCGCTGCTCATCCAGGCACTGGCGATCCTGCGCAAGGATTTCGGTGAGGAGCATTCGCTGACGGGTCAGGCCGAACTATCGATGGCGCGATTGCGTGCTGCGCAAAAACGACAGCCCGAGGCCGATGCGTTGGTTGCCTCAATCCTCAAGACATTTCCACCCAGCGATGTCGAATACCGCCGCCTCCGTTGGGAAGCGCGCACGCTGTCAGCGCAATGGCAGTGTGCAATGTCGAATCAGGTCGACACCGGACAGCGCAACTTGAGGCAGATCAAGGCGGAAATCGATGGCGAACTCCCAGTCAGCGTGCTCGAGCGCGAGACAGCCAAGGCGCTTGCTGATTGCGGCGGATGAGCGTCGCATTGCGTTACGAGTCGTTGCAGCAATCGCGACGCATGAATGAGTCGGCGCAACGTCTCAACCCAGCGGCAATTCCTGCTGCAGCAACGGGATCGCGCCCTCGCCAGCCATCACCTTCTTGAACTCGGCGCGCGACACCGACACGTAGCGCTCGTTGCCACCGATCTCGACCTGCGGCCCCTGGGTCACCGCGCGACCGGCTTCATCCACGCGCACCACCATCGTCGCCTTGCGACCGCTATGGCAGATCGTCTTGATCTCGATCAGTTCGTCGGCCCAGGCCAGCAGATACTGGCTGCCCTCGAACAACTCGCCACGAAAATCCGTGCGCAGGCCATACGCCAGAACCGGGATGCCAAGCGCATCGACGATCTCACCCAACTGCCAGGCTTGCGCCTTGCGCAGGAACTGCGCCTCGTCCAGCAGCACGCAATGCAGCGGCCCATGCGTAGCGATGTCGTGACGGACGATGCCGAGCAGATCGTCTTCGTGATCGAAGATGCGCGCTTCCGCCTTCAATCCGATTCGCGACGCGACCACGCCGGTGCCATAGCGATCATCCAATTGCGGCGTCAGGATCAACGTGCGCATGCCGCGCTCGTGATAGTTGTGCGCGCTCTGCAGCAGCGTGGTGGTC
>JBDTWV010000454.1:0-2947 GCA_040006495.1 Dokdonella sp. | reverse complement strand
GCGCGGCGACCCATAGTGTAGGCCAGTGAATGCGCTGCTGGCGCGCGGGCAGCAGTTTTCGCAGCTCGCCGCGCAGTGCGGCGATCAACACCATGCCCAGCAGCCCGCCGAGCATGCGCACCACGGTCACCCATAGCAGCGGCTGCCGTTCCAGCACCGGCTTGACCATCACGATCGCGGTGGCCATCAGCAGCACCGCTGCAACACCCAGCAGCGCACCGCGTCGCTGCGACCGATTATCCAGATGGCGCCAGCCGCCGGCCGGGCGCGCCACCACCAGTACGCCGCACAGCACCAGCGCAAACCCGATCCATTGCACGCCATTGAGGCGTTCGCCTAACCAGATAAACGAAAGTCCAAGCACAAAAGGACTGTAGAAGTTGCCGATGATGCCCATGCGGCCGGCGCCCACCGCATTGAGCGCGGAAAAATACAGGGTGTCGGCAATCCCGATCCCGAGCACGCCGCTAGTCAGCGCCAGCCCGGTTTCGGCCAGCGACAACCTTGGTATTGCGTGCCGATAAATGATCACGGTGACCGGCAGCAGCACGCCGAGCACGATCGCGTTCTTCATGAAATTCAGTGTCAGCGGCGCCAGCGTCGCGCCAAGTCGTCGATACAGGATCACGCCGAGCGCCCAGGTCGCCGCGCTGCACAGTGCCAACAGTTCGCCAAGGCCCAGATGCATGCGCGTCCTTTCGGCTGCAGTGCCGAGTCGAATCGATGGATTATCGGTGAACTCGCCGTCGCACGGTTGCCTTGCGCCATTCAAGGCTGCCGTGCATGCAGGCGTCATGGCATGCTTTGCGGATGCAACGCAACGATCCCGTCGGCCGAAACGCCACCTATAGCGAACGCATCGAGTTCGTGGTCGAGCTCGCGCGCCGATTGCACACCTACGGCACCACCGCCGAACGATTGGAAGGCGCGGTGGTCTCGGTAGCGCGCCGGCTAGGTTTGCGCTGTGATCCGTTTTCCAATCCGACCGGCATCATCCTGTCGTTTGCCGATGCGCGTTCCGGATCAAAGCTCGCCGATGTGACCCAGATGGTGCGGCTGGAACCGGGCGATATCGACCTGAGGAAACTATGTGCCGCCGATGCGATTGCCGAGAATGTGCTGGCCGATCGCACCGATATTGCGAGCGGATCAGCCGCGCTAGCGCTGCTTGATCGCAAACCTGGCTGGCGTGCAAAAGTGCTCGGCATCGCCAGTTGGGGCCTGTCGGCGGCGGCGGTGACCGGCATGCTGCGTAGTCGCTGGACCGACATCGTCACCGCCGCGCTGATTGGCTGCCTGATCGGTGCGTTAAATCTCGTTGGTCGGCGACGTCCGCGCATCCGCGAGGCCGAAGGCGCGATCGCGGCGATGATCGCCACCTTTCTGGTCGCAGCAGTCGCCAGCTTCATCGTGCCGCTCAATACCCGCAGCGTGATTATCGCTGCGTTAATCGTGTTGATGCCGGGCTTGTCACTGACCAACGCGATCGCCGAGTTGACCAGCCAGCATCTGGTTTCAGGCAGCGCTCGTTTTGCGGGCGCCTGCACGCAACTGCTCAAGCTCGCTTTCGGCACCGTCGCCGCGACGCAACTGGTGCAATTGCTGCACTGGCATCCGCATGAAGCGAGCCTGCAACTCAGCCCGGGGTGGGTGGAATGGCCGGCGCTACTAATCGGGTCTTATGCGTTTGCGGTGCTGTTCAATGCCGATCGCCGCGATTACTGGCTGGTGATGGCCTCGGTGATTGTGGGTTATACAGTCACCCGTTTGTCGGGCATTGCGCTGGGCAGCGGCGCGGGGGTGTTTTGCGGCTCGTTGGCGATCACTGCGCTGAGTAATGGCTATGCGCGTTTGTGGAATCGTCCGGGCGCGTTGATTCGGGTGCCCGGCATCATCCTGATGGTGCCAGGCAGTGTGGGTTTTCGCAGTCTGAGTTTCGTCTTCGACCATGACGTGATGCTCAGCATCAATACCGGCATCGCGGTGTTCGTGGTGTTGGTGGCGCTTGTAGCGGGGGTATTGTTTGGCAACCTGTTGATACCGGCGCGGCGTAATTTGTAAATTCGGTCGCTGCTTTATGAGTGTGCACGCACAATCGTCATTCACCCACCATACCGCTTTGATCAATAGCTGAATCGGAAGCATTCCCGCAATAGAAACGCCGGCACAGGCCGGCGTTTCTATTTCGTTTGCTATTTCGTGATCAGAATCAGATCGCGTAGTCGGTCAGCTTCTTGCCCTTGGCTACTGCATCGGCAAGCCAGCGCGGGCGTTTGCCGCGACCGCTCCAAGTTTGGCTCGGGTCGGCCTTGTTCCGATATTTCGGCGCCACCGGAGTACCGGTTTTCTTGACGCTGGCTTTGCGCCCCTTGCCGAACAACTGCTCGATCGTGTAACCCTCGGCCTTGGCCTTGGCGGTGAGCGACTTACGCACTTCGCCAATCCGATTGCGATGCAGTTTCTGCTTCTGTTTTTCCGCCTTGGTGATCAGTTCCTGCAACTGCTGTTGCGACATCTTGTCCAGATCCATAGCCATCTCGATACCTCGCGGTTGATGATCAGGGGTGACACAACGATTGATTATACGATGGTTGAAACAGTCAATTTGATCGACACGAATTTGATCGCATTACCGAATTCACAATCAGATTCGAATTCACCATCTGATTCCATTATGCACGCGATTGAGTTGTCGTGAATCGGAGGGGCAATATGGGTTAATGCGGCATTCGGCCAGAGCGCATAGATCATCCGTGAAAAGCAAGCCGATTTAGTGAGTCGCCGATTATTGCAGCGGTGTTCGCGAATCAGCTTGCAGGCCGCAACCTCGCCAGCAATGTGTCGTGCTCGAGCGCCTGATTTTCGGTTTCGCGGCGCGCACGATATTCGAATGTGCCTGCGGCCAGGCCGCGTTCGGACACCACCACGCGGTGCGGAATGCCGATCA
>JBDTWV010000453.1:0-2979 GCA_040006495.1 Dokdonella sp. | reverse complement strand
AGCAGCTGCATGTTTTCAACGTGTTCGCGGCCGGTGGCTGCGTCGGTGTATTCGTAGATATCGCCATTGACGAAGCGGACGCGTACGAAGCCATCACCGACTTCATACGCGGTGACGCCGGAGTGGCCGTCGAGATTCCGGTAGCGTTTCATCGCATCCTCGTCGCGCTATTGGCAGGCCTCGCAATACTCCGGGTTTTCCAGTGAACAGAACACCGCGGCGGTGGCCTCGGCCTGGTCGGGTACGGCTGACACCGTGGTCTTGGCAATCTTCGTGGCCGGGCGTGAGCGCAAGTAATACGTGGTCTTGATGCCCGCCTTCCACGCGTACATGTACATCGAACTCAGCTGACCGATATTCGGGTTTTCCATGAACAGGTTCAGCGACTGGCTCTGGTCGATATAAGCGCCACGAGAAGCAGCCAGCTCGATCAGCGATTTCTGCGGCAGTTCCCATACGGTGCGGTAGACCCGGCGCAGGCGTTCGGGAATCGCGGCGATGCGCTGGATCGAACCTTCCGCCAGCTTGATCGCGTCGCGGATTTCGGACGTCCATAATCCCAGCGCCTTCAACTCGTCGGCGAGATAGCGGTTCACCTGCAGGAAATCGCCGGACAGCGTCTCGCGCTTGAACAGGTTAGACACCTGCGGCTCGATGCACTCGTAGCAGCCGGCGATTGAGGCGATCGTGGCGGTCGGCGCGATCGCGATCAGCAGCGAATTGCGCAGGCCGTGCTGTTTGATGCGTTCGCGCAACGCGTCCCAGCGCGCGCTGTCGTGTGGGGTGGCGTTCGGCCAATGATCGAACTGCAGCTCGCCGTTCGCCGCGCGGCTTTCGGCGAAGCCAGGATGCGCGCCTTCGGCCTCGGCCAGTTCAGTAGACTGCGACAGCGCGTGGAAATAGATCTCTTCAGCGATGCGCGTCGACAGTGCCAACGCTTCGGTCGAATCGAACGGCAGGCGCAACTTGAAGAACACGTCCTGCAGCCCCATCACGCCGAGCCCCACCGGACGCCACTTCATGTTGGCGGTGCGCGCGGTGGCGATCGGGTAGAAATTGAGATCGATCACCCGGTTGAGCTGGCGCACCGCGGTGCGCACGGTCGAGGCGAGCTGCGCGAAATCGAACGCGCTGTCAACATGCCGCGCCAGGTTCACCGAGCCGAGATTGCACACGGCGGTTTCCGTCGCCGAGCTCACTTCCAGGATCTCGGTGCACAGATTGGACAGGTGGATCACGTTCTCGGCTTTGGCCGTCTGGTTGCTGGTGGCGTTGCAGCGGTCCTTGAACGTCATCCAGCCGTTGCCGGTCTGCGCCAGCGTGCGCATCATGCGTGCATACAGTTCGCGTGCCTTCACCGTCTTCACGGCCAGGTCGTTCGCTTCCGCCTCGCGGTAGGCGCGATCGAACGTCTCGCCCCAGCAGTCGACCAGGTGCGGCACCACCTTCGGATCGAACAGCGACCAGTCACCATCGCTCTCGACCCGACGCATGAATTCGTCGGGGATCCAGTTCGCGATGTTGAGGTTGTGCGCACGCCGGGCCTCGTCGCCGGTGTTGTCGCGCAGTTCGAGGAAGTCCTCGATGTCGGCGTGCCAGGATTCCAGATAGACGCAGGCCGCGCCCTTGCGCTTGCCGCCCTGGTTCACCGCCGCGACCGAGGCATCCAGCGTTTTCAGCCACGGCAGCAGACCATTGGAATGGCCGTTGGTGCCCTTGATCAGCGAGCCGCGCGAACGCACCCGCGAGTAGGCCAGGCCGATGCCGCCGGCGAACTTGCTGAGCTTGGCGACATCCGCATACTTGTCGTAGATCGACTCCAGCGAATCGACCGGCGAGTCAAGCAGATAGCATGAGCTGAGTTGCTCGTGGGACGTACCGGCGTTGAACAGGGTCGGCGAGCTGGCGATGTATTCCAGCGACGACAGCAGCCGGTAGAGTTCCAGCGTTTCACCGATCTCGTTGCCCCCCAGCGCGCAGGCGATGCGCATGAAGAAATGCTGCGGCGTCTCGATCACGCAGCGCTGCTGCGGATGGCGCAGCAGGTAGCGGTCGTAGACCGTGCGCAGGCCGAAGTACTCGAAGCGGCGGGTGGCCAGCAGGTCGATCGCATCGTTCAACTTGCGCGCGTTGGCGGCGACGAAATCGCGCAGGCGGTCGTTGAGGATGCCCAGCTCGGCGCCGCGCGCGATCGACTGTGAGTAACTCTGGATTTCCTGGCCGCTGACTTCCTTGTCGATGTAGGCACCGAGCAGGCGCGCGGCGAGCTGGCCGTATTCGGGCTCCTCGGCGGTCAGCGCGGCAGCGGTGCGGATCGACAGCTGGTCGAGTTCCTGGGTGGTGGCGCCGTCGTACAAGCCGCCGATGGTCTTCAACGCCACGCGCAGCGGATCGACGCCGTGCAGGCCTTCGGCGCTGCGGGTTACCGCGCGCACGATCTTGTTGACGTCGACGATCTCCTGACCACCGTTGCGCTTGGTGACATGCATCTGCGCCGGATTGTGCGGCGGGGTCAGCGCAAAAGCCGCTTCGATCGAGCTGGATGGTATGGATGTGGCTTCGGCCGCGGTCAGGCCGGCGTGTGTAAGCGCGTGCGCGCGCTGGGCGGTTTCTAGGGCTTGCATGGTGGGTCTCTCCCGGCAGGAACATCAAACGCCTGCTTCCCGCGAGCAGGGCCTGATAGCGAGAATTCCGGAGGCGACGCGCAAGGCCTGCGACTGGACGGCGCAAGCCTTCACGACGCACTTCCCCGCGGAAGTCGTCACTACGCACCGGGACACGTTCGTCCCGATGTGCCGGCAGGTCTTCGGACTTGCGGACAGGGATCTTGCGATCCGCCTACTTGCGCCCGCTTCCCAGCCGCCGAGGGCCAGTGCACGTGGGGGCTTTCGTTTCCGCTTTACCGCTGCGGGGCAGTTCCGGATTCACACCGGATTCCCTTTTAAGCCCGACCGATGTCGCATCTGGTCGGGCACCGAC
>JBDTWV010000452.1:0-2985 GCA_040006495.1 Dokdonella sp. | reverse complement strand
CGGTCGTGATGAGGCCGTTGATGTCGGCAACGTTCAAGCCGTAACGCGCGATCGCGGCGCGGTCGATTTTGATGGTCAGGCTCGGCTGACCCAGCTCGCGCACCAGAGTCACGTCGCGGATGCCGCGCACGTTCTCCAGGATCTGTTTGATCACCTTGCCCTTCTTCTGCAGCACGGTCAGGTCGGAGCCGAAGATCTTGACCGCCAGCGCGCTCTTGAGACCCGTCTCGGCCTCATCCACCGCGTCCTCCGCCGGTTGCGTGTAGTTGAAAACGACACCGGGAAACGCGTGCAATTTCTGGTTGATCGCGCCAATCAACGCGGACTTGCTGCGCCAGGAGCCGGTCCACTGCGAATACGGTTTGAGACCCACGTAGAACTCGACGTTGAAGAACCCGGTCGCGTCGGTGCCATCATCGGGTCGCCCCAGCTCGGAGGCCACCGTCGTGACCTCGGGAAACGAGCGCAGGATCTCTCGCACCTTCGGCGTGATCTTCGCCGACTCGTCGAATGAGATCGTGGCCGGCATCGTGGCGCGCACCCACAGCGCACCTTCATCGAGTTTCGGCATGAACTCCGCTCCGATGTGCGGGATCAGCAGCAGCGCGGCGACCAGCACGACCGCCGAGGCAAACGTGGTTGCCCACGGGCGCGCAAGGCAGACATCGAGACCTCGCGCATACACCGACTTGATCGCCTCGAACGCGCGGTTGCGCCGCTCGCGCACGCCCTTGCGCATGAACACTGCGCACAGCACTGGCAACAAGGTCAGGGTCACGATCAAGGATCCAACCAACGCGAAAATCATCGTGTCGGCCATCGGCTTGAACAAGGTGCCGGACGGTCCGGACAACACATAGATCGGCAGGAAGCTGACCACGATCACCGCCACAGCGTAAAACAGCGGGCGATCCACCTCCGCGGCGGCTTCCCGGATCACATCCTTGACGTTGAACGGTGTCCCGCCGCGATCGGCGATCTGGCGATAGATGTTCTCCACCATTACCACCGCGCCATCGACGAGGATGCCGAAATCGATCGCGCCGATCGAGAGCAGGTTGGCTGACGCGTTCTGCAAATCCAGGCAAATGAACGCGAACAGCAATGCCAGCGGAATCGTGGTCGCGACAATCAACCCGGCACGGAAATCGTAGAGGAAGAAAATCAGAACCACGATGACCAGCAACATGCCGCGCAGCAGGTTCTGCTCGACGATGTCAGTGGTCACGCTAACCAGATCGGTGCGGTCGTAGAACGGATGGATCTTGACGTCCTTGGGCAGCACGTGGTCGTTGAGTTCCTGCGTCTTCGCTTCGACCCGCTTCAGCACATCCTGGGTTTTCTCGCCGGTGCGCAGCGCGATCACGCCTTCCACCGCGTCGTTCTGGTTCTCGTAGCCGAATTCACCGAGACGCGGCGCGATGCCGATCACCACGCGGCCGACATTCTTGACCAGGATCGGCGTGCCGTCGTGCACCGCCAGTACGACGTTGCCGATGTCCTCCAGCGTCTCGAGACGCCCCGTCCCGCGCACGTAGTAGAACTGGCCACCTTGCGAGTAAAAACCACCTCCGGCATTGCTGTTGTTCGCTGCCAGCGCAGCTTCCACCTGCACCGCGGACAGGCCGACTGCGGCGATCTTGGTCTGGTCGAGGAGCACCTGATACTGCATGGTGCCGCCACCAAACCCGGAATCGTCGGCGACCCCGGGAACGGAGCGGTACTGCGGCGCGACAGTCCACTCCTCGATGGTTTTCAGCTCCATCGGTGAGCGGTCCGGGCTTTGCAGCACGTAGCGGTAGATCAGACCCGAGGGTGAGGATAGTGGCGATACCGACGGGCTCACGCCGGAAGGCAAGCTGAGATCGCCAATCCGATTGAACACTTGCTGGCGCGCGAAATAATTGTCCGTCCCGGTATCGAAGGTGATGACGACGTGCGACAACCCGTACAGGGAGATCGAGCGGATCGTGGCCGTCTTCGGAATGCCATTCATACCCAGCTCGACCGGCACCGTGATCAACCGCTCGACTTCCTCGGCGGCGTGGCCGGGCCATTGGGTAACGATTTCGACACTCGCCGGCGACAGGTCGGGATAGGCGTCCACCGGCAAGCGCTGCAGCGAGCGGGCGCCTGCGCCGGTCAACAGCAGGGTCATCAGGATCACCAGAAACGGCTGACCCAGCGACGCGGCGACGATCCGGTTCATGATCGAGGCCGTACGCGATGCCGGTTCAGTCGGCGGCACGGACTCGTTCATTGGCTTTGCATGAATTGAACGAAGATGCCGCCATCGACGACGACCTGGTCGCCGGCCGTGATGCCCTCGGGAACATCGTATTGGTCGCCCGTGCGGTAGCCGAGAGTCACATGGCGCCGCGCAAAACCTCCATCAGGCTGCGCAACGTACACAAAGGGAAGATTCTCGTCATCGCGCAGGATCGCAGAAACCGGAATCAGCGCGCCGTGGCTTTCTTTGCGCGAATGGATGCGCACGTTGACGTACATCTGCTTCCTCAGGAATCCGCGTGCGTTGTCGACGACCACGCGCACCAGCACCGCTCGCGTATCGGGATTCACGAGCGCCGCAATGTTGTCGACAGTCCCGGAAAAATCATTGCCCGCGATGCCGGTGACCACGTCGACCGGATCGCCGACACTGACTGACGCCAAGTCCGCGGCGGATACCTGCGCCATGACCCAGACGTGCGAAAGATCGGCGACGGTGAAGCATGGCGTGGTGCCGGCCTGCAAGAGTTGCCCGGGCGTAATCAGTTTTTCCACGACCGTACCGGCGACAGGTGAGCGAATCATTCCTTCGATGCGCGGCGTGGGCCGGCCCTGCTCAATGGCCTTGATGGTCCGCGGCTCGACATCCAGCGCGACGAGTGCCTGGCGCGCGGCATCACGATCCGCCGCGGAGTTGCCCGCATCGGTTTTCGCCTGGTCTTCTTCGCGCCGGGCCACGCCGTCGTGCTGGACCAA
>JBDTWV010000451.1:0-3007 GCA_040006495.1 Dokdonella sp. | reverse complement strand
GCGATCCTTGATGTAGGTGGCGTAGGATGGCTTGCTCATTTCGCCGTCGTCGACGATGTCGATGCCCGCGTCGACCTGCTTGCGCACCACTTCCTTCACCGCGGCAGCGATGCGGAGCTCCAGCGCCTCCGGTTCTACCGGCACGCCCTCTTCCTTCGCGAACATCGTCCGAATCAGGTCCGCCGGGCGCGGCAGGCTGCCGGTGTGCGTGGTCAGGAACCGTTCGGTGCTGCGCTTCATGGACGCCTTCGTGGCGGAGCAGAATTCGTGGGACGTGCTGTTTTCGACCCGAGTATTGTATGCAATGGCGAGGCATTGAAGCTAAACTTGAAACGGAGGCCCTGAGCAGATTTTCGAAATCCATGACTAGCTGCGTAGACGCAAATCTATTGGGCTGGATCGTAGGCGCGCTGGCGGGAACACTCACCGACATCGTTCTGCTGGCGCTGGTCGCCGCGTCGCCGGCGCTCGGTCGCGGACGCTCCGTCGGACCTGATCGACGGGTCGGGCTGCGACGCTTCCTGCGCCGATCGCTGTGGCTGCTGCTGCCTATCTGGTGCGTTGGCGGCGCGTACACCGGCCGCGAGTTCCTCACCTGCTACGCGCGCGGCGGGGCTTACGCTGCCGTGGCGATGATCGGCATTCTGATAGCGTTGGCCATTCTGAGCGCCGCCAATCAGATTGGCCGGCGGAGCGTGCGATGACCGAGTCGCTGCTGGCGGTCGGCCACGGCGTCGACGTTGGCCTGCCTTTTGGCCTGCTTGTAGGCCTACTGCTCACTCCGGTGCGCCTCACGGGAATCGATTTTCGCCAGTGGTTTCGCGACCCCGGTCAACCGAGCGCGTGGAGCGACGATTCCTGGATCGGATTGACCTGCGATGCGATCAAGATCGTCTTCTTCTGCGCCGCCATTGGACTCTTCATCGCATCGATAGCGCTGGCGGTGGGTCGTGGTCTGTCGCCAGCAAACTGCTGCCTGCTACCCGATGTATGGAACGCCTTCCATACCGCCGGTCCCTACCTTCTTGGAGCGCTGCTCGGAGTCGTTGTTGTGCAATGTGCCGCGGAGATGACGTGGCGGGCGGGGGTCGCATGGGTGCCCGATCCCGCAACCGAAGTGCGTTACCTTTCGCCAGTCACCATGTCCACGCTGCCGATCGCCAAGCCGCGCAGCGGCCGCAGGCTCATCGTCTGTTGCGACGGGACCTGGAACTGGCCGGACCGGCGCCGCGAGACGAACGTCGTGCGCCTCGTGCGTCTGCTAGCCTGCGAGCATAGTCGCGCCGATGGCTCGGTGATTCCGCAAATCTCGCATTATCACCTCGGCGTAGGAACCGGAAACGTCGTCGACCGCATCTTCGGCGGCGGCATCGGCATTGGCCTGTCCGCCAGCGTCAAGTCGTGCTACGGGTTTCTGGTCGACAACTATATCGAAGGCGACGAGATATTTCTGTTCGGCTTTTCGCGCGGCGCCTACGTCGCGCGCAGCGTGGCCGGACTTGTGGGTTGCGCTGGAATTTTGCAGAAGCAGGAAATGCAATACTTCATCGACGTCTGGGACTGGTACACCGAGGATCGCCGCAGGCGCGACGTCCAAAACCTCAACAAACTGGCTCCAGACCGGCACAAGACTGTGGACATCGAAGGCATCGGGGTGTGGGACACGGTCGGCGCGCTGGGAATTCCCGGCACGCGCTTCTGCGCAAAGTCGTTCGCGTTCCATGAGACTGCATTGGGCCCCGGCGTTCGCCATGCGTTTCAGGCGTTGGCCATCGATGAGCAGCGCGGCAATTTCCAGGCGGCGGTGTGGACCCTGAACAAGCATCCGCGCTCCGGCCAGGTTCTCGAACAGGCGTGGTTTCCCGGTGCGCACTCGAATATCGGCGGCGGCTACGAACAGCACGGACTGTCCGACACGACGCTGCTGTGGATGCTCTCGCGAATCCTCAAGTGGGATCTGCTCGAACTCAATATGGACGCGGTGGCGGGCGGGCTCGACCAATCGGAGCCTTATCCGGCCGGCATACTCGCCAAATCGCGCACGCGCTTCTGGCGCGCGATCGGGTCGCCAGTGCCGCGACCGGTCGGCATCACCACCGATGCCGAGCAGATTCACGAAAGCGCTTGGGAGCGCGCGGCGAAGCACGACGGCGCATTACACGCGGATGTCTATCGCCACTCGCGCCGCAAAGCCTGGCTGGACACCATGCGTGGCTTCGCAGTCGCTCGCAGCGACATCGAACGACAGTATGCGGTCCGGAAGAGAGGCCCTCGCACCTCTGCTGCACGCCAGGAGTCCCGCAAGCTCGGATGGTGCGATCGGGCGCTGCGATGGCTGGCGGGTCCCAGTTGATGGCGGATGGAGTGCAGCGCAATGCCTGAGGCGTACGCGCATCTCCTTGCGGCACTCTCAACCTCGGCCTATTGGCAGGGGACCGGCGTCGTCTTTGTCCTGATGGCTGCGGTCTACTTCGTCAATGCCTCGGCGCGGACAAGGCTCGATGCCGCGCTTGGCGAAGGCCTGCAACGCAAACCGCTGCGCATGTTCGACCTGAGCCACGGCTCCACGCAAACCGCCTTGCAGCACAGGCACCTCGTAGTTCCGGAGCGGCTGTGGACCTACGACGAGGAGTATCTCGAACGCTTCGCGCGAGTCGCCGGCGAATGCATCGTTCGTGGCGAAGGGTCCGTGCTGCGGTTCTACGTCAGTGCCATCCTGCGCCGTTGGGACTGCGTGTTCGCGATTTTGCTTGCGATCGTGGTGACGATGATCGATTTCGGTATCGCGAAGAGCATCGTTTCCAACTATCCGTCGTGGGCCTGTGTCGCCATGCTGGCTGGTTGCATGGGCGTGCTATACGGGGTTGCCGACGCAGCGGAGGATTTCAAGCTGGCCTCGATCCTGCGCAAGCCGGAGACGATCGATGCCGGCGAAGCCGCGGCGGCGAACTTCCTGACGCGAGCAAAATTCGTCACGATCACCGCATCGGGTTTCGGCATCGCGATT
>JBDTWV010000450.1:0-3022 GCA_040006495.1 Dokdonella sp. | reverse complement strand
CTATCTCGGCGGATGGCATCGACTGGACGCGACGAATGCGGCGGCCGGGGGCCCGCTGGCCACCCCCGCCAGAACTTCTGGGCCTGCAACAGCCGCGTTGGAACTGGAACCTCGTGCGCGCGATGTCAGCATCGACTTCACCGCACCAAGCTTCCAGGATCCACGCAGTATCCAGATGCGTTATCGGCTGCTGGGCTACGACAGCCAGTGGCACGACCTCGACGATCCCACCCGTCGCAGCGTTAGCTACACCAACCTGCCTCCGGGCGATTACACGTTCGAGGTGCGCGCTTCCAACAATGCCGACGTCTGGAGTCCGGTGACTGCGCGCCAAGCGTTCAATATTCGTCCGTGGTTCTACGAGACACGGATGTTCTATCTGTTGATTGGATTGTTGCTCGCTGCGCTGCTATATGCGGGCTATCGGCGGCAACGGTTGGCGCATGTTTCACAACGCGGGCAACTCGAGCAAGAGGTGCGCGAACGCACCCGGCAATTGCACGCGGCCAACGAACGCCTGGAAAACTCGAGCCAGACCGATCCGCTGACCGGCCTGCGCAATCGGCGCTACCTCGCCAATCAGCTACCTGCCGATTTTGCCTACTACGATCGCGAACAGTTGCGCAGCGGCGACTACGACCAGGCGATCCTGTTTGCGCTGATTGACATCGACCAGTTCGAGCACGTTAACGAACTGCACGGCCGCAAGGCCTGCGATCGCGCGCTGCAACAACTGGCGCAACTGCTGCAATCGCTGGTGCGCGGCGGCGACTATGTCGTGCGCTGGGAGGGCGATCAATTCTTGCTGGTCTTCCGCCCAATGCCGATGCGGCATGTCGAGGTCATTGGCGAACGGCTGCGGGCGGCCATCGCCGCGCATGTGTTTGAAATCGGCAATGGCATGCAGTTACGCCTTACCTCTTCAATCGGTTTTGCCGAATATCCGTTGTTCCGCGATGCCGCGCGACGGCTCGGCTGGGAACAAATGGTCTAGCTGGCGGCCGGCGCATCGCTATGGATCAAGAACAACGGTCGCGATGGCTGGGTGGCGTTCAGACCAACCGCGTTGACCGACTTGGCGGTGCTGACCCGCGATCTGCACGTCGACCCGCACAAGCTGATCGAACAGGGCCAGTTGCAGGTGCGTTCTGGCCATGGACCCGGTGACGCCGACCACGCGCAGGGGTAAGCTCGGATCGTGCGTGATGTCTATCGACAGGGGTTGCGTTTCATTGCACTGGTGGGGCTGTACCTCGCCGGGGTGGAATTTGCGGTGCATTTCATCGCCGACAATGGCGCGATCGCATTGTTCTGGCCTTCCTCGGGTCTGGCGCTGGCAGCGGTCATTTTGTATGGCCGCCGCTGGGTGTTGTTCATTCCGTTCGCGATTACGATCACCCAGCTATGGCTGGTGCCGGCGCCGCTGTCATTCCTCCCATTTTCGATCCTGAGCAACACGCTTGGCGCGCTGGCCGGCGGCTGGCTGGTGGGCCGGATGCCAGACGGTTTTGACAGCACGATCCGATTCGGATTTCGCACGCTTGCAGGCGGCGCGCTGTTTGCGTTGGTCGGTGCCGCGATCGGCGTACCGGGCATGGTGTTTTCCGGAATGATTCCCGAGGCGACCATGCTCGGCGCGTTCCTGCGCTGGTTGATGGGCGATCTGTTAGGTGTGGTGACGGTGACACCGGCCTTGCTGATCGCCGTTTCACACCGACGCATGAAGCTCGCACGCAGTGTCGATTACGGATCCGAATCCGAGGCGCTGGCGTGGAACATCACGCTGATCGCGAGCTATCTGCTGATGGCGTGGGGCGCAGCCGCCGGCAGCACCTATGCGCTCGGCCTGACTGCATTACCGCTGGCAGTGATGATCTGGAGCGCGTTGCGGTTCGAAACGCTGCGCACCGCACTCTCGGTGCTGTTGACTGTCACCCTGATCGGCGCCATGGCCGGACTCGGCCTGAGCGGGTTCCAGGCGCCGACCGGCACCCTGGATACGATGATCCTGCTGTCGTATCTCTGCCTGCTGGCGATCCTGCCAACCATCCTTGCGCTGGCCGTACAGGAGCGTCGTGTCGCGACGACGGCATTGCTGCTCCGTGCCAACCGCGATGCCCTTACCGGCCTGCCCAACCGCACGGCGTTCGAGGTGCAGGTACAAAGGGCGCTGCAGGATCCCTCCATGCCACAAATGGCGCTGGGCTATCTGGATCTGGATAACCTCAAATTGATCAACGATACCGCCAGCCACACGGCTGGTGATGCGCTGATTGTCTGTATCGCCAGTGTGCTGTCCTCGCGACTGGAACCGGGCGATCTGCTGGCGCATCTGGGCGCGGACGAGTTCATTCTGCTCTTTCGCAATTGCAACGCGGTGATGGCGCGCGAACGTGCCGCTTCGCTGTTGCGAGCTGTCGAAGGCAAGCGGTGCGACTTCAACGGGCAGCAATTCAGCGCCACCGCCAGCATCGGCGTGGCACCGTTCCTGGCCGACAATGCCGACTTTTCCGACCTGCTCTCGCAGGCCGATGCAGCGTGCTTCACTGCAAAGGAGCTTGGCGGCAATCGTGTCTGTATTGCCGGCGCGCAGGGTGGCGACGTGCTCGATCGCACGGCTGCGATGCACTGGGCGGTCCGTATTCGCGAGGCGCTGGAAGAACACCAGTTCGCGCTGTTCGCACAGGCAATTCAGCCGCTGCGGCAGACCGAAGTCGGTGGCCGCCATTTCGAGATCCTGCTGCGCATGCGCAATCCGCGCGGCGGGCTGCCGTTGACCCCGGACCGCTTCATGCCCGCAGCCGAGCGCTTTCGGCTGGGCGTGCGGATCGACCGCGAAGTGGTCGGAATGGTGCTCGACTGGCTCGAGTCGCATCCGCACGCGGTTGAGGAAATCGCCACCTGCGCGATCAATTTGTCTGCCGGCGCGATGGTCGATGAAGGCTTCATCGGCTTCATTGCCGAGCGTCTGCGCAGCGGTCGCGTCGCCCCACGGCGGTTGTGCTTCGAGATCACCGAAACC
>JBDTWV010000449.1:0-3033 GCA_040006495.1 Dokdonella sp. | reverse complement strand
TCCTCAGCTGCTGCAACAAGCGCTTTGCCTACGCCGTTGCCGCGAGCCTCGGTGGCGACCGAAAGTGAGGTGATGCGGCCGAGCAAGCCTGGTGCATGCAGGAGAGGCAACAAATGCACGCCAACGACACCCAGCAGGGATTTATGACCGGAAATCGAAGCGACCAATACCGCGTCCGCCGGGCTCGTGGCAAATGTGGCGAGCCGCTCAGCAACGAGACTGACAGAGGTGCCGTAACCAAGAGCAGAAACGCACACAGCGATTTCAGTGGCGTCGGCAAGTTCCGCAAGACGAACTCTGTGATTGCCCATGATGGGGTTATGCACTCTCTGAGTGTGAACGCGCCAGTTAACGCATTATGTTGGATGCTGGACTATTGCGGTGACTGCCGCGGTCGCATCGAACACCTGGTCAGGCCTCGTTGGGAGATGTGAACCGAGCGTCGACGTAGACCCATGTGCGAAGACCGGATGCAAGGAGTGCAGTAATCCTTTGGTAAGCAGCAACTTCATACTTGTCAGCGCTGGCAATTTCTGCCTTTGTGACCTCAAACACTGTACCGGCTACCCGATCATTGCTATTACCCGTGAACTTAACTACGGGATGATGCGTCTTACCACTCGTTGCTACAACCTTGGGATCGTCAATTTTCACGAATGACTGCTCAAACCCGAGAAGCTCATCTGCATGACCAAATAGCTTCCTGGCGAATGTTGATATTTGTACGTTTTCTTGCTGAAGAGTGCCGTAGGAAAAAAGGTAAGGCATTGGAGAATCTCAAATTGCGAGGATGAAATGGTTGAAGGTCTAACTAAAAGTAGAATCCGAAATAAATTGTACTGGGACCCTAAGGGACCTTGTGCCGACCCGGGGACCCAAGGCAATTCCATCAATGAAGACCTGAGCTAGCAGCCATCCATAGTATTGGAAGTTAATGCCTGCCCGGGTCGCTGCCGTGACAATAACTGCGCCCACTGAGTCCAATTTTGTTCGCCTAGCCAAGTAAGAGCAAGCCCGCGAAAAACGAGATCTTCAGCAATCGGGCCCGCAATTCCCATAGTCGCTATGCGCATCAATACTACGAGCTCTGTTGACTAATTAAAGCCAATCGCTTGATATTTTCTGATGCCAATTTATTAAAAGCGGTTATTTATATCTCACCGGTGCAACCGGCGTATGCGCCATCAGTTGGGTGTGGCGAAGCGTCCTGCACTAGTACCATCTGTCAGGCGGATCGGTTTGTCGAGCGCCTGCAGGGTGTCCAACTGGGCGCGGACATAGCCGGCTTCCATGCAGGATTCATCGACCCTGCGCCCCACTATCGGGACACACGTCATGATGCAACTCACCCGACGTCAGTTTCTTTCCGCAGCGGCTGCGTTCGGCGCCGCTGCCATCTGGAGCCACCCGATCTTTGCGAAATCGCGCGTTAGGTGGCGCGAACACCGGGAGCGGTATCCCGAAGGTGTTGCTTCGGGTGATCCCACTTCTGACAGCGTCCTGCTCTGGACACGCTATCCGTCAACAGATGCCCGCAAGCGCTGGACTCTGCAGGTCGAAGTTGCCGAGGATGCCTCGTTCGAACGCGTGGTCGCCCATGGTGCGGCGCAGGTCTCCATCACGTCGGACTGGACCTGTCGCGTGCTGATCGGCGGCCTGAAGCCTGCGCACGAATACTGGTATCGGTTCACCGACAAAGACGGCTACGGCAGCCGCACCGGCCGCACCTTGACCGCACCCGAAGAGGGGGATACGCGTCCGGTTCGCTTCGCCTTCGTCTCGTGCCAGAACGCCAATGTGGGCGCACAGAATGCGTACCGGCGGATGATCTACGAGGATGAGCGTGCCGCACCGGAGGAACGCCTCGGCTTCGTGTTGCACCTTGGCGATTTCATTTACGAACTCGTCTGGTATCCGGAAGACCGGCCGCAAGGTATGTACGACCGCCGCATCCGCGACATCGTGCGTTACGCGCACGGTGAAAAAATCGACGACTTCCATGTGCCGACCACGGTGGACGACTACCGCGCGATCTATCGCGCATACCTGCACGATCCGGACGTGCAGGATGCGCGAGCGCGCTTTCCCTTCGTGACGATCTGGGACAATCACGAATTCAGCGTGCTCGGTTGGCAAAGCCTACAGAAATTCGACGGCACCACGCGACCAGCGCAGACGCGCAAAGTCGCGGCGAATCAGGCATGGTTCGAAGTCCATCCTGCGCGTGTGAGGACGCCGAGTGTGTCGCTCGAACGGTTCGATCCACCGAAGGTGGTGGATGCACCGATCACGCACTTCGACGAGACCGGGCTGGGCCAGGAAGCGAACAACCTCGCCGCGCTCGGCAGCCTCACCGGTTACCGCGCGCTGCGCTGGGGCAAGCACGTCGAGCTGATCATCACCGACCAGCGCAGCTATCGCTCTGAGGAACCCGTCGAGAGGCCGGAGGCGAAGGTTTTCTCGAGCAAGGACTTCCCCGACTTCATTCCACAGGAAGTGCAAGAAATTCTCGACGCCGGGCGCGCCTACGACCAGGGCCACCCACCTGCGACGATCCGCTACGGGGATCAGGCGGTGGCGAATTTCCAGCGCGACAAGCCGCCGCAGACAATCCTGGGCGCCACCCAGAAGGCGTGGTTCCTGCAGCAGCTGAGGGCATCGAAGGCGACTTGGAAGATCTGGGGCAATACAACCGCCACGCTGGACATGCGTGCCGACCCGCAGAACCTGCCCGCCGGATTGACCACGCCATGGCCCGGCGCCGGCTATGCTGGTTTCGGCGGTGGCGATCACAGCAGCGCCTATGTCGAACGTGCGGAAATCTACGACTTCGTCGCGCGCGAAGGCATCACCGGCTTCACCACGGTCGCCGGCGACCGTCACAGCTTCTGGGCCGGATTGGCCGCCAAGGCATTGCCACCGCAGGCGTTCGAGCCGGTCGGCATTGCTTTCGTCGTCGGGTCGATATCCGCGCCCGGTCTGGTCGAGGCCTACGAACATGGCTTTCCGAAGAAGCACCCGCTGCGCCCCTTG
>JBDTWV010000448.1:0-3033 GCA_040006495.1 Dokdonella sp. | reverse complement strand
CGTGGTCCGAGCCTCGGAGACGAGCGCGTCCGGTTCGTTCGGCGACACGGCCTGCGATGCGCAGCCGCCGAGTGCCATCGCGAGGAGGCTCAGAAACGCAGTGCGACAAAAATATCCAGACGTAATTCCGTAGCTATTCATCTCGACTCCCTTAGTGGTGTTCTACTGGCGCGTGAACATTGCGTGAACTGGTATTTGGTTAAGTGCGGGCAGACGCCACCCGGAAATGCGGTGTTGCAGCAGGCAGTTCAATGCCGTCGTGCCGGCGACCAACCCATTAAACGCTTGAGTTTAACGTTGTTCTTAGTGCATTTGGGGGCATTCGTAGATGCGATCGCCGGATCGCGACAAGGGACTGGCGCGTGCGATGCGCATTCGCTGGGCGCTTGAAGAAGTCGGCCAGCCTTACAACGTTCGTCGTTTCGTTCAGAGAAGCTGACGCAACCCACGCATCGAGCGCTTCAGCCTTTCGGGCAGATTCCGACCTATCAAGAATCCGAGCTCACCCTGTTCGAGTCGGTGGCGATCGTCTTCCATATCGCGGAGCGCCATGCGGGCGTTCAGCGCGGCAGTTTTCACCGGCAAGCCACCGGGCGGCCAGAAGGGGTCGACGCAGGTGAACAACGCGTCGCTGTGACGACTACCGGAAACCAAAGAACGCGAGAACAGCCAGCACGACGACAACCAAACCAATTATGTAGATCATCCTGTTCATATATTGCCCCTGAATTTATTGTTGGCCAGCGCTCCAGCGACGCTATTTTATCTGTAGACACTACTTGAGTCTACGAACGAGCAGCCTGTGCACGAAGGTTGGTCGTATGTACGCCTCCGCACACAGCGTGCCGTGCGATCTTGCGCAGTCAGCTTACAACGCCTCTGCTCTGAACGCATTTATCTGGCGGCGCGCCAGGTCCAGATCAATGCCATCGGTGACACTGATTCGTTTCGCCAATCGTTCCCGCTCTGTCGGTGAAAGTTGAGGATGACTCGGATCGTCTAAATGGTAGCTATGCGGGAGGACCAGTGCAGGGGGCTTCGATGCTGTGCGCGGCGGGTACGTTGATGAGTTCACAATATTCCTTCTGAGTCGGTACCCTCGGCGCGCTGGTTATCGGCGAATCCACATTCGCGGTCGCATTTGTAACTTTTACAACGGGCCAGGGAACAATTCTGTTCGGTAGGACACTTAAGCCACCAATGTTATCTGACCCGCAGGACCTGCCACCGGGCGCGGACAGTACCCGCGCTTCGCACCTCGGGTTCTTGTGTCTCAGCGCACAGACGGGCATGGTCTCAAGCGCCACACTACCGACGCATGTTTCAGCACAACCTCCAGGAGCGAGAGTAACTATGGAAACAATTGACAACGTGATAAAGCAAACCACATCGAGGGAAATGACGGGCCTCGTCGCTGCGAGCAATGCCGAAGTCTTGGGCTTCAATCCGGCTGACCACTGGCACGAGAAGCTTCACGATGGCACGCTTGTGCTGATCCGTCCGATGCACAAGGATGATGCCGCGTTGGAGCGTGATTTCCTCGAACGCCTGTCCCCAGCTTCGATCAGCTATCGGTTCCTTGGCCAGATGAACCCGAGCGACGACCTGATAAGGCGCATGACCGAGATTGACTACACGCGTGACGCCGCGTTCATCGCGCTACGCGCGGACGGAGCGGAGAAGAAGGAAATTGGGGTCAGCCGGTTTTGCACCAGCGAAGACCAGGCTAGCTGTGAATGCGCGGTAACGGTGAGCGACGAATGGCAAGGGCGAGGGCTTGGCACGCTGCTTATGCGGCATCTGATCGAAGTCGCGCGTCATCGCGGCATCAAGCGCATGGTCTCCATTGACATGGCGGGAAACGTGGCGATGCGAAGTCTGGCGCAAAATATGGGCTTCAATCGCAAAGTGGACCTTGGCTATCCAAGCGAGGTCATTCACACGCTCGACTTGGTGAATGCGGTATAAGGCGACGGGCCAGCGCCACGAGCCGTTGGCTGGAGCATAGGCTTGAAAGCCGATGCTCCGGTGGAGTCACGCCGGCTTTGCCGAGGCAACCCCCCTGCGCTTTCTCGAGGTGTCGAAGACAATTTGGTCGTGCCACCAGAGACGCTCGAACAGGGTTCGTACCGCCTCGGGACGCGGAGTTCCATTTAATGCGCTGGACGCGTGCTTCACGATTGCAGCGACTTCGCGATCACCATCGATCGCGCCGAACAACCGCGCCTCGGTCGCGTCGATCGGCAAGTAGATGTCGCGGTAAGTATGCGACTGATTGATCAGAACTGCAGCTGCGCCCGCGGGCAAACGTTCCTGAACGCGTATCGTGTCCGGCATTGGAATCGGAACATAGCTGAGCCACGCGTCATCGGCAAAGCGGATTGGTATCGGCGCCTCGGGCGCGTCATCACGATATGCAATCACACTGTGACGAAGCATTGTGCCGCGAAACAGTTCGCTGATCGCAAACTGCTCGGGCTCAGGCAGCAGTCGTATGCGCTCGGTCTGAGGAATATGCGCCAACGCGCCGCAATAGGGGCTGTAGGCGGCCTGCCGTGACCATCGACCGAATTTCAGCCCGCCCCTTTCTAGAAACTCGAAAAATTGCGGCACCGAATAGGCGCGGTCGCATGGGTGCAACAGTGCATCGCCCAGTGCTGCCGCGCTGCGGAAATCAGGTGCGTCCTGCAACAGGGTCTGCAGCGGGTGTCCGGGAGGCAGCGCCTTGAGCGCAGCGATGAGGTCGCGAATCTCGACATCGGTTGCGCCGACTCCGATGCGCTTGCAGAAGTCCTGCAGCATATAGATGCCGGCGCGTCCGTAGGGCGCGTACAACATGACATTCATTGCGCCATCCGGCTTGAGCACGCCGCGCAATGCGCCCAGACCTGCATCCGGGTCTGGCAGATGATGCAGAACTCCCGTGCAGACAATTTGGTCGAAGCTCGTCTCCAGTTCGCGCACGCGCTCGATAGGCAAATGCCGTACCTGCAGATTGTCCAGCTTGTATTTTCGCTTGAGGTCATCGGTACA
>JBDTWV010000447.1:0-3033 GCA_040006495.1 Dokdonella sp. | reverse complement strand
ATGTCAATGGATCAAGTGGCCTGACCAACCTGTACCTGATGGATCACACGCAGATCCTGGTCAATACCGCTGCAGTCTCCGGCGGCGGCGTGCGCATACAAGGCAACACACGCTTGTATGCCTTGAGGCCGTTCACCCTGATCGGATTCAACCACGCGCCAAACGGTTATGGCGGCGGCCTCGAAGTGCTGGGACCGGCGCGCGCGGATATCGGGTCGCCGGGCTACAACGGCCTCGGTGTGATCTACAACAATGATGCGGCCTACGGCGGCGGCGTCGACATACTCAACTTCAACCAAGGTGAGGATGCGCTCGTGCGCCTATTCACGACTGACCCAAACAATCCCGTGCAGATATCCGGCAATTTTGCATCGCATACCGGGGGTGCGGTGTATCTGAAACCAGTTGAAGACTTCAACGGTATCGGTACATCGACACTGTGCGCGAGTGATTTCCGAATCAACGGGAATGCTGCATCGGAAGGTGCGGCGATATATAGCGACGCGAATTATTCGCTATATGGTGCGCTTGGCGGTTTCGTGTTCTTGAACAGAAATCCTGGCTCATCCTGCACCCTTCCGGAACCGCCGGCCGCGCTCGGTGCCGTCGCCTGTGCGCCGGGTGTGCCGTGCAACGAGTTCGCCAACAACAAGGCCGAGGATCAAAACGCCCAACCCACCGCCGGCGCGACGATCCTTCTACAGAGCGGCAGTGACCTCGAAGGTGACCGCGTCAGCGCGCGTCAGAACACGAGCGCCCACGTGCTGCGCGAAATCGGAGCCAACTACACCAACGCAAGCCTGACCAACTGTCTGTTCAACGACAACACGCTGAGCGAGGAACTGATCGCCGTTACTGGCGGCGACCAGGCAAGCCTCAACGTCAATTCCTGCACCGTCGCGGGAAACACGATCGGCGCACCGTATGTGTTCCTCGCGCCAGGTTCTTTCCAACTCAACAACAGCATCATCGATCAAGCAGGCCGCGCAACCGTCGATCCAGCCATCACCGATAGCAACTTTGCGGCACACGTGTTGACCAACGACCGCAGCACCTTGCCCGACAGCGTCTACATCCAACTCGGCGAACCGAACTTCGTCGATGCCGCGCACGGCGACTACCACCTGATGCGCAGCTCGCTCGGCGTCGACGATGCGCCCGTCGATCCGAGTGTTCCGGCGCTGGACCTCGATCGAAGAACGCGCGTGGTCGACCTGCCGGATATTGCGAACAATTTCGGGCCGAGGGATCTCGGTGCGTACGAAATCCAGCTCGCCTGCGCCGGCAACGACACGATCTTCTGCGACGGCTTCGACGGTCAATGACGTTCGCGCAGAAGTTGGACGCAGATAAATGCCGCGTTGGAAGTTCGTATAGCAATTTGCGTATGTGGAGGTGAGAACTATGCGAATGGCTGCAGATCAGTCCGAGGATGGTCACTTACGTGGCACAACCAATGCGGCGCTCCACCGCGCTGACACGAACCGTCGCTAGCGGCCGCTGATTCTTGAGAGCCACATCCACGACGAGGAGATAGCCACCATGTACCCCCAGCCGATCATCATTGCCGCAGTTTTGGCATGCGTCGTCGTTGCTCCCTTAAGCAAGGCCCAGCCCGCTACGAAGACACCCGCGATCACCTGCACCGAAGGCTTCGAGAACGTCGCGCAGTTGACCTCGCGCGGCTGGATCATCATCAATCGCAGCGATCTGCTCGGCACAACGAGTTGGTTCCAAGGTGTTCCGGCGCGCTTTCCAGCGCAAGCGGGGCCGAGCAACAGTTACGCATCATCAGATGCGCTCAATGCATCGGGTCAAGATGCAGTGCTCAGCACCTGGCTGATCACGCCTGACATGCCGTTCGCTGACGGAAGCACGCTCGATTTCGCCACGCGCGAACTATCCGCGCCGACCGACGAATCAAACCGTCTGGAGGTTCTCGCCTGCTTCGATAGCATCAGCCAGTCCTGCACCAACGTTGGCGACTCATCTGGAAGTCTCGGGGGTTTCGTGAACGCGCTCGTCATCGTCAACCCGGGTCAGGTCCAGGGCGGCTATCCGTCGACATGGACGTTCTACTCCGTTACCCAGGCGATGGGTATGCCGCAATCGGGCCACGGACGCATCGCGTTTCACCATTACGGCAACGGGCACGCCATGGACCCGATCGGGACGACGATCGGCGTTGATACGGTCACTGTTGGTCAGGTGGTGAGTTGCCCGTTCACCGATGTCGTGTTCAACGACGGCTTTGAGTCGCGCTAACCGCGGACGCGTCGCCATTGCGACGCGTCGAGAGTCCTCGGCTCCTTAGCCACGGCCGGATGGACGCTTCGCATGGTCGACGCTCGCTCGCGGATGTAGCACCTGCCGCCTGGCTTGGTGCGCGGCGCGGCGTCGGACTGATCCCGCTTGCACCGCCGTCGCGATCCGCAGGACACGGCGCAGCTTTCGCCGCCATGGCACAAACCGCCTCCATCGCTCGTTCCTTGTTATTGCAACCCAACGCAATCCCCAACGAGGAACCAGTCATGCCCATCCCGTTCAATCCGCGCACTTGGGTGGCCGCTTTGCTGGTGCTGTTCGCGGTCCCGGCATTGGCGATTTGCCCACCCCCAATCTTCGCCGGCCACATCCGCGTGGGCGCAGACCCCGTCCATTGCCAAGCCTACGACATCCAGTCGGCGATCAACCTCGCCGGCGAGTGTGCGGTGATCATCGACATCACGCGTGAGCACACCTAAACCAGTCACCACCTGACGATCGACAACAAGCCCAACATCACGCTGCAAGGTTGGGGCGATGGCGTGTTCTGTTCCGATATTCCCAACGGCAATCCATTGGGCCCACCCTATGCGCCGCCCACCAGTACCCAGCCGCTGGTGACCCTCGATGGCAGCAACGGTGGGCGCGTGCTGACGATTACCGGCAACAGCAATGTCGGCCTGCGCAACTTGACGGTGACGGGCGGCCAGACGGATGACAGCGCCAGCGGTGGCGGCATCAGCTTCGATGGCCAGGGTTCGCTCTATC
>JBDTWV010000446.1:0-3036 GCA_040006495.1 Dokdonella sp. | reverse complement strand
GTTCGGTTCGCTCGCGCTGACCGGTCGCGGCCACGGCACCGACAAGGCGGTGCTGTGCGGCCTCGAAGGCGCGATGCCGGACGCGATCGATCCGGATTCGATTCCGGCCACTCTCGCGCGCATCCGCGACAGCGGCCGCATCCGCCTGCACGGCACGCACGAGATCGCGTTTGACGAGAAGGCAGATCTGATCTTCAACAAGCGCCAGAAGCTGCCCTACCATCCAAACGGCATGCGCTTTTCAGCATTCGGTGCGAACGACGACGAACTCGCCACGCGCGACTATTACTCGGTCGGCGGGGGCTTTGTCGTCAACGAGGATGAGGCGGCAGAGAATCGTATCGTCGCCGACACCACGCCGCTGCCACATCCGTACAGCAGCGGCGACGAACTGCTGGCGATCTGCGCGACGACCGGCAAGACGATCGCGCAGGTCATGCTCGACAACGAAAAGTCCTGGCGCAGCGAGGCGGACGTCCGCGCAGGTTTGCTGACGATCTGGAAGGCGATGCAAAGCTGCGTCGCACGCGGCATGCGCGAAGGCGGCACCCTGCCCGGTGGCCTGCATGTGCGACGTCGTGCGCCCGAGCTCCTGGCCGGCCTGCGCGACCGCCCGGAAGAGGCCTTGCGCGATCCATTGACGATCCTCGATTGGGTCAACCTGTACGCGCTCGCCGTCAACGAGGAAAACGCGGCCGGTGGCCGCGTGGTCACTGCACCGACCAACGGCGCCGCCGGCATCGTGCCGGCCGTGCTGCATTACTACGAACGTTTCTGTCCAACTGCGAGCGAGGATGGCATCCTGAATTTCCTGCTTACCGCCGGCGCAATCGGCATTTTGTACAAGGAAAACGCCTCGATCTCCGGTGCCGAAGTCGGCTGCCAGGGCGAAGTCGGCGTGGCCTGCTCGATGGCGGCCGGCGGCCTCGTCGCCGCCCTCGGCGGCAGCGTGCTGCAGGTCGAGATGGCCGCGGAGATCGGCATGGAGCACAACCTGGGACTCACTTGCGACCCGATCGGCGGCCTGGTGCAGATTCCCTGCATCGAACGCAACGCGATGGGTTCGGTCAAGGCGATCAACGCGCAGCGCATGGCGATGAAGAGCGACGGCAAGCACCACGTCTCGCTCGACAAGGTGATCAAGACCATGCGCGAAACCGGCCGCGACATGAAGGACAAGTACAAGGAAACCTCACGTGGCGGCTTGGCAGTCAACGTCATCGAATGCTGACGCGTCACCGAAAGGCGGTGTTTGTTTCTTTCATCGTTCGGGATCGAAGCCTGCTCTTCGAAGCGCGGCAATGTCCGTGCGCCCTCATGGCAACTCCAGCATCGCGACCAGCGGCAAGTGATCCGAGGCGATGCGCGCGGTGCGGCTCTTGTGCGTGTGCAGGTCAATACACGCAGCAGCGGGTGCGATCCAGATACGGTCAAGGGCGACGATCGGGCATGGCGAGGGAAACGTCGCGGGCGCGGACAATCGACCGAAATGTGCGTCAAATTCGTGCAACGCTCCACGTCGGCTCCATTCATTGAAGTCGCCGAGCACGATGGTGTATGGGGCCAACGGCACATCGAACAACGCACGCAAATGCTTGACCTGTTTGCTGCGTTCGATAGCGCGGAGGCCGAGATGCGTCGCGACGACGCGCAAACTTCCGTGGCCGTAATCGATGACGAGGTCGATCGCGTTGCGAGGTTCGCGTCCGTCCACTCCGAGCGCGTGGCACGCGATGGCGCTGGCCGGCCAGCGCGTCAGTACGACGTTGCCGAAATCGCTGCCGCATTTCTGGAACGTCGGCATCACGATGGCGCGTGCCGCGCTCGCGCGTTCGAGATGTGCGGCCATGGCGAAGCCGGCGTCGCGGGAACCGAACTCCTGCAGCGCGATCACGTCGGCGTCGAGTTCGCTGATCACCTGTGCGATGCGTTCCGGAGCAAAGCGGCCGTCGAGTCCGACGCCACCATGCATGTTCCATGTGGCTATGCGCAGCCGGGTCATCCCAGCCTGCGCTCGTGCTTGCGGTTCCAGAAGCGTACTGCCAGCGCGACGGCAACGATCAGTGCGAGTGCGCCCGCCAAGCCAGCCCATGCCAGCGGGTGCGGATTGAGCAGCACGGCGCGTGCCCGGTCGATGAACAACGCGTACAACACGATGCCCGGCAGCATGCCGAGCGCGGTGCCGGCGATGTAGTCGCGACGCCGAATCCGCGCAACACCAGAGATCAGGCTGACCACGCTATACGGTGCAACCGGCACGATGCGCACGATCGCAACGGCGAGCAGGCCGTGTCCGAGCACCCGTGCGCGCAGGCGCTCGCCACGTGCCCCGAACAACCGTGTGAACATCGCCTGCGGTATTGCGCGCCCGACTTCGTGGACGACGATCGCGCTCAGCAGCGAACCGAGCAACGCCAGAAGCGCACCTGGCGCGGGCCCAAACACGACGATCGTCGCAGCAATCAGCAGGTTGACCGGAAATACGACAAGACCACCAATGGCGAAGCACGCGAGCGCGATGAACGGCACGAGTGGCGACGTGTGCGCCTGCTGTGCGAACGCGAGAATTTGCGCAATCGAGGGCACGGATTCGATTGGAAGGATCAGCCATCCAAGACAAGCTGCGAACACGGCCAGCAACAGCGTCAATACAATGACCCGGCGCCAAGTGCGTCGCGCATGGACCTCGCTCGCGCTGTCGGCCACCCCCACCGAAGCGCCATCGGTCGCCGACGGCTTTCCCGGTTGCGCGGGCGGGCTCGCCTGCTGTGGTGCTGGCGCGTGCATAAAAAGCCGCTACAGCAATCCTTCGATCGGCAACATCCGCAACAAGTCGACCTCGATCCGCTTCCACGCAGACACACCAGGATCGTGGTCGTATTCAACCGGCTTGCCATCTTCACTGCCGATCCAGCGCATCGTGCGCGACGACAAGGCAGCGCTCGCCGGTTCCAGCACGACGTGGAACGCGTTCTGCGGCGTGGTCGCATGGGCGAAAAATTCCTCAATCGCCGCCGCGAGTGCCGGACAATCGGC
>JBDTWV010000445.1:0-3049 GCA_040006495.1 Dokdonella sp. | reverse complement strand
CCGCGCCAAAGTCAGCGGGTTCTGGAAATCGGTGTCACCTGGGTCTGGATGTTGCGCGCGTGCAAGATGCTCGAACCGCAGGTCGTAACGGTGGCCCAGAATGTCAGCGCGGAATGCGCGACCGTCTGCGCATGCGGCGATCGCTATCTCGTCGCCGCACTCGCGACGTTCGACGACCATGAGCGCATCCAGGCACCGATAACGCATGTCATCGAACACCCAACCGATCGTGTGGCCGTGCTTGACGAGGGCGCCGGGCGGCTCGCGCAGGAGACGTTCGTGCATCTGGCCGCGTTTTTCACGCTCGGTGTGTTTTGTTACGTCAATCGCGATGTCATTCCTGCGAATGGCTGGTTTGCGCTGACTCTCGCGGCGGTTGCCTGGCTTTTGCGCAACACGCCGGTATACGCGTACGCGTTCGGCCTCGCCGAAGCGGCCTTCGTATTCTGGTTCGCATACCGCACGCGCTGGCACGGGTACAACCGCATCGGCGACTATTCCTATGGGATCTATCTGTGGGGTTATCCCGCACAGCAGATCATGGCGCACCATTTCCCGACTGCGGCACCGCTCACGAATGCCGCTTTGAGCCTGCCGCTGGCAGTGCTGCTAGGAGTCGCTTCCTGGCATCTGGTCGAAAAGCCTGCGTTGTCACTGAAATCGCTGCCGCGCGCATTCTGGCTACGCCACTTCGGCCGGCTCGCGATAGCGGCCAGCACCCTGGCCGACGACAAACTGATGGTTGCGAAAGCAGAACACGAATAGTCGCCCGCGCGCGCTTGTCGCGCTGATCAGTTCGGGTTGACCGAACGGAGCTTTCGCGCGGTCGCCTGCTCCAGGCTGGTCAACGCGACCTTGTCGCGCAGATACACCGGCAACGCGTGTTCCGGTGCGACACCCCGGCCAGCGCGGGCGAGCGGCGCGGCAAGACGCGCCACCTCGGTGGCCTGCGGATAGCGCTCGCCGTCTGCCCATAGGGGCGCCCCCGGCAAACACGCTGTGAGGACGTCGCAATAGGTTGCCCAACCGCTGCCGATTACATTCCACGTGGCCGCTTCCGGTAGCCGCAGGACGTTGGCAACGCCAACGGATTCGACGCCGATCGGTTCGACGAGTCCATCCGCCGTGCGTCGGAAGGCGCCCGCATAGATCTCGCCCATGCGTGCGTCGATCACGGCAAGGATCGCCGCGCCGTTGTCAGGAGCCTGCATCGCGAGTGCCGCGAGTGACGATATGGCGACGACTGGGATGTCGAGGGCCAGCGCAATGCCCTGCGCGACGGAAATCGCGAGTCGAACGCCGGTAAACGCGCCCGGGCCGCAGCCAACCGCAATCGCGTCGAGATTGCGGCGCTTGAGGCCTACCTCCGCGAGCAGTTCCTCGCACATTGGCAATAGCAACTCGGCGTGCCGGCGGGGCGCGAGCTCACTGCGCGCGAACAAGCGCCCATCCTCGAGCACGGCGGCAGAACACGATTCGGTGGCGGTTTCGATGGCAAGGAGATTCATGGAGCCATTCTAATCGTCGCGCACCATTCGCGTTCGCCGATTGCCCAGCGCTGCCCAATTGGGATCATGAACGCCTATCGCAGTGTTTGACGCTACGGCAACATTGGCGGTGGTAGCCTGCACCGCATCGCACGCGAGTGCGCGGGAGTACGGCTTGGTGAATCCGATCGAGGAACGTATCGTGTGGTTCGTGCTCGGAGTGTTCTTTGGCGCGATCGCAAGCTGGCTCGTGTCTGGATCACGGCGTGCCAAGGTGCAGCCGATCATCGCACCTGCGGAGCTGCTAGGAACGACGCCCGCAACCCCCTTGGCACTCATGGAAATGCCCCCGGCGCAGGCCGAGACCATGGCGTCATCGCGCGTCATCGACGTCGGCGCGGCGCGGGCCGCGGGATTCAACCTCAAGCACGCCGACGACCTGACCGTAATCGACGGCATTGGCCCAAAGATTGAGGACCAGTTGCGTGCCAATGGCATTAGCAGCTTTGTCCAGATCGCCTGCCAAAGTGTCGACGATCTGCTCGATATCCTCGAACGCGGCGGCCCGAGCTTCCGCTTCGCGAATCCCGAAAGCTGGCCGCTGCAGGCCTCGCTCGCCACGCAAAATCGCTGGAAGGACTTGAAAAAGATGCAGAATGATCGGCTGGACAACCGCGACGCCACCGAAAGCGCGTGATCCGCGACTCCCCGAATGCAATCGCCACGCCATTCGTGGCCATGAGGCTTCGGCGGTCGGCACGCATTTTAAGAATTGGTGGGCCGTGATGGAATCGAACCATCGACCAGAGGATTAAAAGTCCCCTGCTCTACCGCTGAGCTAACGGCCCATCGCTTCAACTGGGTGACTCGGTCGCATCACGCGCCGATTCAGTCTGCTACCGGGGAACGGACAACGAAGCCGTTCGCGGGGGCGCGCAGTTTAACGGCATCTGGCCTTCAGCGGTAGCACGTCGGATCGATCACGCCAGCGGCGGCAAAACCGTCGGCACGCAAGCGGCACGCATCGCAGTGGCCGCAGGCTCGACCTTCGGCATCGGCCCGGTAGCACGAAACGGTCGCGGCAAAGTCGACGCCAAGGCGCGCGCCTTCGCGCGCGATGTCGGCCTTGCTCATGTCCATCAGCGGCGCATGGACGCGCAACGCGGCGCCTTCGACTGCGGCTTTGGTGGCCACATTTGCGAGTTTCTCGAATGCAGCAATGAATGGAGGACGGCAATCCGGATAACCCGAGTAGTCGACTGCATTGACCCCGCAGAAGATGTCCTGCGCGCCGAGCACTTCGGCCCAGCCGAGTGCGATCGACAGCATGATCGTATTGCGCGCGGGCACATAGGTAACCGGAATGCCGCTGCCGCCATCGTCCGGCACATCGATGTCGGCAGTCAGTGCGGAGCCGCCAATACTGCGCAGGTCCACGTGCACGGTTTTGTGGGCGCGCGCGCCGAGCGCGGTCGCGACGCGCTGCGCGACCTCCAGTTCCGAATGGTGACGTTGGCCGTAGTCGACGCTCAGCGCATAGCAGTCGAAACCACGCTCGCGAG
>JBDTWV010000444.1:0-3055 GCA_040006495.1 Dokdonella sp. | reverse complement strand
TGTCCCGCTCATCGATCCGCTGCTTCATCTGCAACAGATCATCCAGCGTGAGCCGATACAGGTCCGCCACCGTTTCCACGAAGCCCAGTTCCGCTAACGCATCGGCGAAGCGTTCGCCGAGGCCATCAATGTCCATTGCGCGACGCGACGCGAAATGATTCAGCGCCTCGCGTCGTTGCGCGCCGCAGGTCAGGCCGCCGGTGCAGCGCGACACCGATTCGCCTTCCTCACGCACGATCGCCGAGCCACACACGGGGCATATCGAAGGCATCTGCCACGGCTGAGTTACGGCGGGGCGGCGATCAAGGATCACCCGCACCACTTCCGGAATCACGTCACCGGCGCGTCGCACGATCACGGTGTCGCCCGCACGCACATCGAGCCGCGCGACCTGGTCAGCGTTGTGCAGCGTCGCCTTCGAAACAGTCACACCGGCGACGTGCACCGGCGCCAGACAGGCGAACGGCGTCGCCGCGCCAGTGCGACCAATGCTGACTTCAATCGCCTCGACCGTCGTCGTTTGCTCTTGCGCAGGAAACTTGTGCGCCAGCGCCCAGCGCGGTGCGCGCGAGACAAATCCCAGCGTCTGCTGCCCGTCGAGATCATCGAGCTTGTAGACCACGCCGTCGATGTCGTAGGCCAATGCATCACGCAGGGCGCCGATGCGCTGGTAGTACTCAATCAATCCATCCGAACCGCGCACCACATCTACTTCGGCAGGCACCGGAAAACCGAACTGCTTGAGCCATTGCAACACCTGCGAATGGGCTTGTGGCTGCGCGCCGCCTTCCACCACACCGACTGCATAGGCAAAAAACGCCAGCGGGCGCGTGGCGGTGATGCGTGGGTCTAACTGTCGCAGCGAGCCCGCGGCGCCATTGCGCGGATTGGCCAAGGTCTTGTCGCCTTTAGCTAGCGCGGCGACGTTGTAGCGATCGAACGCGGTGCGCGGCATGTATACCTCGCCGCGCACTTCCAGTACGCGCGGCCAATCCTCACCACGCAGGCGCAACGTAATCGACTTAATCGTTCGCAGATTGGCGGTGACGTCCTCCCCAGTCTCGCCATCGCCGCGAGTCGCGCCTTGCACGAACACGCCTTCCTCGTAACGCAAGCTGATGGCAAGGCCATCGAGCTTGGGTTCGGCGGAAAACTCAGGTTCGCTGATCGCAAGCGTGCGTTCGATCCTGCGCACGAAGTCGCGCACTTCCTGGTACGGATCCTCGTCAGCCGCGATGTCCACGCGCGTGAATGCATTGTTCAACGACAACATCGGTAACGCATGCTGCAACTGGCCGAATGCACCCGATGGCGCAGCGCCGACGCGCTGCGTAGGTGAGTCGGAGGTGATCAGTTCGGGATGCGCTGCCTCCAGCGCTTCGAGTTCGCGCAGCAGCGCGTCGTACTCGGCATCCGGAATGTCAGGCTCGTCCATCACGTGATAGCGATAGCTTGCGTCCTCGATCGAAGCACGCAACTCGGTCGCGCGATCAGAGGGAGTGACAGCCGAATTCATTGCTTCAGAAATCCTGCGCGATCACCAGCAAGTCATCCACGCAATCACCACTTGGGCTGAATGGTCTGCTGGTCGCGCTGCCGATCATAGGCCCGCAGCTCGTCGCGGATATGCGCAATGCGCTGGCGACCGAGTGCGTTGCGCTCCTCGTCCAGCACCAATGCGTCGAGCAATTCGGCCATGCGCTGTGCGGTCGGCAGCATGGTGTCCCACGCATTCAGTGCGGAAATAGGTGCGGGTAGCGTCATGAAAAAACTGATGCCTGGGGTGTGCAGATCCTGCAGTCGAGACAGATCGAAGCTGCCCGGCTTGACCATGTTGGCCACACTGAACACCGGGCCTTGTTCCGGATGGCCGTCGACCAGCCGATGGAAAATGCTCATGTGGCCATGCACCAAGCCGGCTTTTTCTGCAGCAACGATCAGATCAGGTCCGGCCAGTGTCTGTCCGGCGCGCGCTGCAACATACAAGGTGACGATGCGATCGAACTGATCGTCGGTGCGCACCCCGAGGCCGGGGTTGGATGGCTCGGCTGCCGCATTGCCTGAATCGGAGCCGCGCGTATCCAGGCTCCCCTCAAGCAGGTCGAGATCGGACTGGCTGGCAGTGTGAGCGAACGAATCAACACCGTCGTGTGAGTCGAGCGTCTGGCTTTCGATTTGCTCGCCGAAGGTCGGCTCGCGGCGAACCTCGTCACGCCGCGGCGTACTCGTCCGGCGGCCTTGGTCGGGTTTCTTTGGCCGACCCAGAAAATAAATGGCGACAATCAGCAGCACGCTGGCAGCTGCAATGGCAATTCGCAGCAGGTTGACGTCACTCATTCGCGTTCCTCATGCCTTCTGTTTTACGCCTTCTACTTATTCGGGGTAGGTATTCTGTTAACCGGTATTCCGCGGCAAAACCGGCCATCAGGCAGCACCGGCCATCAGGCAGCACCGGCCAGCCGCGCCGCTTCGGCCAGATCCACCGATACCAGCCGCGATACACCCGGCTCGCGCATGGTGACGCCACTGAGTTGGTGCGCCGCCTGCATCGTGCCCTTGTTATGGGTAACGAACAGGAACTGCACGTGTTCGGCCATCTCCGCGACCATGTTACAGAATCGCTCGACGTTTGCCTCATCCAGCGGCGCATCAACCTCATCGAGCAGGCAGAACGGCGCGGGGTTCAAGCGGAATATCGCGAACACCAATGCCACCGCAGTCAGCGCCTTCTCGCCGCCAGATAGCAGCGAAATGCTCGACACCCGCTTGCCGGGCGGCCGCGCCATAATCGTCACACCGGTATCGAGCAAGTCCTCGCCAGTGAGTTCCAAATACGCATGGCCGCCGCCGAACAGGCGCGGATACAACTCCTGCACGCCGGCATTAACGCGATCGAAGGTGTCCTTGAAGCGACCTCGGGTTTCGCGATCGATCTTGCGGATCGCGGTTTCCAGCGTATCCAGAGCCTGACTCAGATCGTCGTTCTGCGCGTCGAGATATTGCTTGCGCTCGGACTGCTCGCCGTATTCCTGGATCGCGGCGAGGTTGACCGGCT
>JBDTWV010000443.1:0-3073 GCA_040006495.1 Dokdonella sp. | reverse complement strand
TCTGCAACAGGTCATCACCGATCGGTGTCGGCAGCGTCGACTCGGTTTCGTGGTGCCTGCCGAGTAGGCGAGCCCGCTCCTCCCGTGACATCGCCCGCCAGCAGTCGTACGCATGCGTGCGGCCTGCGTCTGGAGCACGGTTTAACGTTCGATTAGCCGCAGCGTGTACCGGCGTCGATATACTCGGCGTTCGCGCGGCATCGGCTGCGGTTACATAGAGATGCGGATGCCCAAACGTGCCGTCAATCGTCTGCAAGGGTCGCTACTGACCGTTCGTCATCTTCTGCCAGCGTGGCTGTGTTTTGCGCTGGCAGGGGTCATCGACCATCCTCTTGCGCTCGTTCCGTTGCTGATCGCAAATGCGATCATGATGACCGGCCTTTGCAACGCAATCGGGTTCGGCATGGAGACGACCTTTGCGCGTAGCGTCGCGCGCCGCGGACTAGCTTACTTTGTGCTCTTCACGATCTATACGGCGTTTGTGGCCGCCATACTTGCCGCTCCCGTCTGGTGGTTGGCGCGAGACGGGTCGTTGCCAGCCGCGCTGGCCTTGTCGGGCGTCGTGGTCCTCGCGCTGTTTGCGCTGTGGCAGATCTGGCCCGCTTTCGCGTTGCCGTTTCTTTGGGATGACGCCTATCCGGAAGACGACTCGGGCCATTCATGGCTCGTCATTGCGCTGCGCCGGTCTGTGGCATTTGCGCGCCACCTGACGCGGGAGCACGATTTGTTTTTCAGTCATGGCTTGCCGGCAAGTCTGGGACTCGTTCTGCTCGCCGTCGGCGCACTCCTGCTGGCCGGACTGGGCGGCTTTCTCAGTCGCGATGTGCGTATTGCCGGACTCTTGCTGTACGCATTCATCCTCGCGCCGCTTGCCCTGGGTTTGCTGCTTAACCGATGCTTGCGCGCCCTGCTTGCAAATGCGCGTAACGCCCGCCACCACGGAACGCCTGCAGAATCGGCGCAGAGCGAAGTTGCGCAAGAGTCACCGCCATTGCCAGTCGGCATCACGCGTGCCGAGCTCGATGCGACCTTGTTGTGCGCGGCGCATTCGGCGCAAATCAGCCTCGCGCTGGCTGCGCTGGAACGAGGGGGTGATCCGAATGCATCACCGGGGCCGGACCAGCGTGACCAGCGAAGTGCACTGATGATTGCCGTGACCCTTCCGGATTCGCGTTTGCTGCGCGCGCTGATTGCCAAAGGCGCCGACGTGAATCGCTTGCACGGCGGCATCACCCCGCTCATCGCGGCGACGCGAGACAGCTACCAAGGGCGTCCCGAGGCGGTGACCACGCTGCTCGCCAATGGCGCCGATGCGCGCGTCGCCGACTCCGCCGGCAATTTGCCGCTGCACCATGCCGCTCGTTGCGCAGAGCCTATTGTGGCCGCCTTGCTGCTCGATGCCGCCGCCGATGTGAATGCCGTCAGCGGCGAAGGCGCGACCGCACTCGGCATCGCGTGCGCCGGTGCGAACTGGGAGGTCGCAACGTTTCTTATCGAACATGGCGCGAAGCCGGATATCGATCGCGCGCAACCTGCCTTGCTATTTGCCGCCGGCCTCACCGACGACGATCCGGCGGGCGTGAAGCTGTTGATCAAGCAACGCGCCAACGTCAATGCGCGCGCTGCCCTGCAGCGCACGCCGTTGATGGTCGCCGCGCTCGCCGGCCACGCACGTATCGTTGAAGCGCTGCTCGCAGCGGGCGCGGATCCTCTGCTCGCCGACCATCGCGACACCACCGCTTTGATGGAGGCCGCACGAGCCGGCGCCGCCGCGGTCATCCACGCGCTCGGCAAGCACAAGTCGAACATCGATGCCGTCGACAGCAGCGGACGCAGTGCGTTGATGATCGCCTGTCAGTCCAGACATGCGAGTGAGGAATGCGTGAGCGCGCTACTCTCGCTAGGTGCTGACCGCGCCATCGAAGGGATCGACGGGAAGCGCGCGCTGGAGCATGCCGCTGCGGCAGGACGCTGGCACATAGTGGCGTTGCTGGATGCCGCGTATCCGTTGCCGAGCAACCTCGGCGACGGAGCTCCATTCGCGCAGACCGCCAACGCGGATCATCTGCTCGATGCACTGCGTTTCGGCCACTGGAATGTGGTGGAGGAATTCGTCGGGGTGTTGGGCGAATGGCCGCCTGCGGCATTGGCCGACCTCTATCTTGAACTGCACACAGCCGAACACGAGCACGCACGAACCTGGCTGCTCAATCACGGATTGGCCGCCGACGTGCGGACCAGCGACGGCCATCTCCTCGGCGACGGCTTGATCGGCGCCCTGCCGGAGTCCACCGCGGCGCTCGCGCAGTGGTGCGCCAGTGGCGCGCCAATCGGTGGTGCCGGGTTGATCGCACAGATCCTGACGGCGGCGCGACACGGCGCCGATGGCGACTCAACGCGGGAGCTCGCGCGCACATTGCTGGACCGCGGTGCCGACTGGTGTGGCATGGCCGGTGGCCAACGCAGTGCGCTGCATCTCGCGGTTGCCGCTTCCGATATCGAACTCAGCAGGCGCCTGCTCGACCGCGGCGCCGATCCGAACGCGCGCGACGCGCAGGGACGCACGCCGCTGCATCTCGCGATCAACGTGGATGGCGCGAGTGCCATTGTGCTGCTGCCGCTGCTGATCAGCGCCGGCGCAAGCCCGGAAATCGCGACGGCGACCGGCGAAACTCCGCTGGGCTTGGCGCTCGCGCGTGAGCAACCCGAATTCGCGCACTGGTTGAATTGGACGCAATGGCGGTTGCCATTGCGGCGCGTGGGTGCCGCCGACCTCCCTGGCGCCGCTGCAATCGGTGACCTCGATGCGATCGATCGCCTGATTGCCCTCGGGCTTCCGCTCGAGAGTGAAGATGCACACGGCGCGACCGCGCTGATCCGGGCCGCCGGTGGCGGGCACACCGCGCTGGTCGTTCGCCTGCTCGAAGCGGGTGCCGACACCACACATGTGGCCCGCTCCGGAATTCACTGCCTCGCAGCCGCGGTCAGCGCCAAGCGCGAAGCCGTGGTGCGTACCTTGCTCAATCACGGTGTCGCAGCTGATACGCGCATGGCCGGCGGCGGTACCGCGCTG
>JBDTWV010000442.1:0-3074 GCA_040006495.1 Dokdonella sp. | reverse complement strand
ATGACGGCCATACGGATGCGCTGCGTTCGTGCTGTCCACACGAAGATAGCAGACAGTTGCGCCGTTGCCGCGTGCAGGTGTGGAAGCGCCGCTAGGCGCGATACGTCTGGTCGGAGGGCATCGCGCCTTCCCGACAGAATGGTTGGGGCTGATTGCTTGGTGGGAGCGGCGGCAGCCGCGATGCTTTTCCCGAAGCTACAGCCTTGGCGCCTCGCGGCACCCCCACGACATCAGGCATTCGCAGCTCTACGGCTTCGCGACGCGCCGCAAGGCGCGATGCGCCTGCCTGACACGGCTGGCGCCGATCAGCGCTTCCCGTACTTCTCGCCGAGTCGCTTGCCGAGCCCCTTGGTCAACACACGCGACTCGCTCTTCCTGCGCATCTGCGCTTCGAGTACATCGGCGGCGGCGGCGAGTTCGCCGCGCAATTTCAGATAGTTCTGCCAGCGCGCCGGATCGATGCGACCGTCCGCAATCGCGTCACGTACTGCGCAGCCCGGCTCGCTCTGATGGCCGCAATCGCCGAAGCGGCATGATTGGGCGAGTTCGTCGATGTCGGCGAATTGGCTCTGGTCCATCTCCTCCTCGCCGGTCAATTTGACCTCGCGCATGCCCGGCGTATCGATCAGGCAGCCGCCGGACGGCAACTGGATCAGGGCCCGATACGTGGTCGTGTGCCGGCCACGACTGTCGTGCACGCGGACCGTCTTGGTCGCCTGGCGCGATTCGCCGAGCAGCGTGTTGGTCAGGGTCGACTTGCCGACGCCGGACGAGCCGACCAGCACCGCAGTGTGGCCCGGCCCGAGGAATTGGAGCAGTGGCGCGATGCTGGTTGCAGACTTCGCGTTGACCGCGAACATTTCCAGTGGCGGCGGCACGCGCTTGCGCAGCTCTGCGAAAATCGCATCGGCGTCGCCCGTTGCGTCGGCCTTGGTCAATACGACGACCGGCAACGCACCGCTCGACTGGATCAGCAGCAAATAGCGTTCGATGCGCGCGGGATTGAAATCGCCGTCGAGCCCGTTCAACACGAACACCGAGTCGACGTTCGCAGCGATGATCTGGCGCTGGTGGCTTTCGCCCGCGGCGCCGCGCACCAACTCGGTGCGTCGCGACAGGATGCATTCGATGGTCGGCGGTGCACCACGCACGTAGAGCACGAAGTCGCCCACCGCCGGACGCAGGGTCGGATCTAGATCGCGTTTCAGGAAGCGCGCGGCGGGTTGCGCCTTGAACATCTGGCTGCCGTCGTGAAGCTGGTAGCCGGCACGGTGTTGCGCGACCACGCGTGCCAGCACACTGCCAGCGGGCGCATCGGCTGGCAACGTCGCGGAGCGCCAGCCGATTCGGCCGAGTCGCTGGTGTTCTTCGGGGGTGAGCTGCATCGGGCGGATTCTAGCCGCGATCGCAGTCACTGGCCGGCGTTTGCGTACCGATCGGGTTTTTACGCGGATCGCATGCGCAACGCGGCCACCACTGCTAGCATCGCGATTCGCTTTCACTGCAGGATCTTGAGGATGCACAACCCAACGGTGGCTGTCAGCAGTCGCCTCAATCGCGTGCGTTACGACATACGTGGCCCGCTCAACCAGCGCGCCTACGAGTTGGAAGGCAACGGTCGCGCGATCTTGCGCCTGAATATCGGCAACCCGGGCTTGTTCGGTTTTCGCGTGCCGGCGCACCTGCGCGAAGCGATTGCCCAAGGCTTGCCGAACAGCGAGGCGTACTGCCATCAGCAGGGACTGCTCGAAGCGCGCGAGGCAATCGCCAGCACGCAGCGTCGGCGCGGCGCGGATGTGACCGCAGCAAACGTGTTTATCGGGAACGGCGTCAGCGAACTGATCGACCTTACCCTGCGTGCGTTGCTGGACGTCGGCGACGAGGTCCTGATTCCAGCGCCGGACTATCCCTTGTGGACCGCGGCAACGCGTCTCAATGGCGGCGAACCGGTGCACTACGCCTGCGCCGCCGAACGCGGCCATCTGCCCGATCCCGACGAAATCGCCGCGCTGATCACGCCTCGCACCAAGGCACTCGTCGTAATCAATCCGAACAATCCGACCGGCTCGGTGTATCCGCGCGCCTTGCTCGAAGCGCTGGTCGCGGTCGCCGAACGTCACGGACTGGTTCTGTTGTCTGACGAGATCTACGACAGCGTGCTCTACGACGACGCGCACTTCGAGCCGCTCGCGACACTGGCCGGGGATGCGCCGTGCATCAGTTATGGCGGCTTGTCCAAGGTGCATCTCGCCTGCGGCTATCGTGTCGGCTGGCTCTCGCTGACCGGCGCCGCGCGACGCATCGAGGCTCTCGTGCATGCATTCGATCTGCTCGCGTCGTTGCGACTATGCAGCAACGTGACGGCGCAGTGGGCGATCAAACCGGCCCTCGAAGGACCGAACGTGATCGCCGCCCTGACCCAGCCTGGCGGACGCCTGCATGCAGCCCGCGCAGCCGTTTGCGCCGCGGTCGCGCACAGCGAATTTCTTCACATGGTCGAGCCGCAGGGTGCGCTATACGCGTTTCCAGGTGTCGACCGTGAACGGCTGCCCGACTTCGACGACGAGGCGTTCGCGCTCGACCTGCTCGAACGCGAGAACATCCTGCTGGTACCGGGATCGAGCTTTAATATTGCAGCTCGCAACCACTTTCGCGTCACCTTGCTGCCGGAGCCGGCGGTGCTCGACGATGCGTTCGCGCGAATCGAACGGCAGCTGCAGCGCATGTCGGAACGCGTCGGCGCGAATCGCCGCGTCGCCTAGATTTCGAGCATGCCATCGTAGAACGGCGCACCCGCGGCGGGATCTTGTGGGGGCGCCGGCAGGCGTGATGCCTAGTCCCGTCGAAAGCATCGCGGCTGCCGCCGCTCCCACCGAAAGCGGCAAACCTGTTCGCTGCGCGACAGCGCCCCGCCACAATCGCGGTGTGGTGTCTTGCAACGATCGAAATGACTCGAATGTGCACGCCATGAACGCCAACCAACCCGAACGTCACCGACCGCGCTTCCTCGCCCTCGGCGACTCATACACGATCGGCGAGGGTGTGACGGCCGACGAGTGCTGGCCCGCACAACT
>JBDTWV010000441.1:0-3077 GCA_040006495.1 Dokdonella sp. | reverse complement strand
CACGACCTGATGTTGCTCAAACGCCTGGGCAAACGCGTACTGGTGCTTGATCACGGCCGCCTCGTCGATGACTTCAGGCCGCAGGAGAAGGCGTCGTGACGCGTCAGGCGTCGCGCAATTCACGCCAGCCGACGCCGGCGCCGGGCAACGGGGCCGCGCCGCGCCGGGTACGCATGCCGTTGCGGCAACGCTTTGCGGCTTGGCGCGGCCAACATGCGAGCGCATTTGCATCGAGCCTTGCCCGGCTCGTGGCGAAGCCGTGGGCGACCCTGTTGACGGTGCTTGTTCTCGGCTTTGCACTCGCGCTGCCGTTGCTGTTCTTCCTGGTGTTCAACAACGCGCGCGAACTTACGGGCGGCATGCGCGAGGCACGCGAGGTTACCGCGTTCCTGAAACCGGAAATGGATGCGAAAACTGCGACCGCACTTGCCGATGAATTGCGCAAACGAAGCGATGTCGACAATGTGCTGGTGCGCACCCCGGAGCAAGGTCTCGCCGAATTCCGTCAGCTCGCGGGCTTCGGCGAGGCACTCGACTCGCTGCAAGGCAATCCGCTGCCGAGCGTGCTGGTGGTAACTCCACGCACGTCGGGCATCACGGACACATCCGATAATCCCGCGCTGATAGCGATGCTGAAAGCCGACGCGCGCGTCGATTTCGTGCAGTACGACGCAGCGTGGCGACGTAAACTCACCGATATTCTGCACTTCGGCGAACGCGTCGTGGCCGTGATCGCGGCGCTGCTTGCGCTGGCCACATTGCTGGTGATCGGCAATACCGTGCGCATGGATATCCATGCACGCTCCGAGGAGATTTCGGTGATGCAACTGATTGGTGCCAGTAACAGTTTCGTGCGACGGCCATTTTTGTATGGTGGGCTTTGCTACGGCGTGTTCGGCAGCCTCATTGCATTGCTGGTCGTATTTGCAGTCGAGTTCGCACTTGCCGAACCGGTCGGTCGCCTGATCGACAGCTACGCTCATCGCTTCTCGCTCCACGGTGTGGATGTCCTCGGTGCGGCCGCATTGATCGGCTCGAGCGCGCTGCTCGGCTGGCTCGGCGCATTCTTCGCTACCGCTCACCACCTTGCCGCAGGAAAGCCGCAAGAATGAGCAGCAACGTTTCCCTTACCCGGCATATTTCCAGCGATGAGCCACGCGTGCTCGTCGTCGACGGATCGCGCGTGGTGCGCCAATTGATCGAGCGCGTGCTGAAAGCCGAATTGCCCAATGCTGCGGTGATGGGTTGCGGCAGCGGCGCCGAAGCGCGCACGCTGCTCAGCGAAGGCGTGATCGACCTGATTACTATCGCGCTACGCCTGCCGGACATGGACGGCCTCGAACTCGCCCGACGCGTACGCGAGGATGCAACGCAGGCGTATATCCCGATCGTCGTGGTTTCCGGCGACGTACAGGAACGTCTCGTGGCGCGCACGCTGTCGAGCGATGTCACCGACTATTTCGACAAGTCGCTGGGCTTCGACGCACTCGCCACGTTCATCCGCGGCTACGTACATCCGATCCAGCAAGTCGACGGGGAAGTGTTATACGTCGAGGACAGCCGCGTCGTGGCCGTGGCGACGACACGGATGATGAAGAAATCGGGCTTTAACGTGACCCACGTGGTCAGCGTTGAGGCCGCACTCGAATTGCTGGACGCGGCGGTTGCCGAGAATCGTGCGCCGGGGCCGGAACTGGTGCTGACCGATGTCAGTCTCAAAGGCGAGCTCAGCGGTGGCGACCTGCTCGACCGCATCCGCAATCATTACGGTTATCCCAAGGGCGCATTGCCGGTGCTGGTGATGACCGGCGACGACAATCCTGGCAACCAGGCCGCGCTTCTGCGCGCCGGCGCAAACGATCTGGTCCACAAGCCAATCGAAGAACGCCTGCTGATCACCAAGCTGCAGTACCAGTTGCGCGTCGCGCGACATATGCGCGAACAGGCAAACGCCAGCGCGTGAGCGAGGATCGGGTAAAGCTGGACGCTTCGTGGAAGGCACACGTCGGTGCGCAGTTGGAACGGCCCGAGATGCAGGCACTGGCTGAATTCTTGCGTGCCGAGAAGCGCGCGGGCAAGACCATCTATCCGCCCAGCGCAAGCATCTTCGCAGCACTCGATGCGACTCCGTTCGACTCTGTGAAAGTCGTCATCTTGGGCCAGGACCCGTATCACGGCCCAGGTCAGGCGCACGGGTTGTGCTTCTCGGTGCTGCCAGGCGCACCTACTCCACCATCGCTGGTCAATGTGTTCGCGGAACTACAGCGCGACCTCGGCATCGCGCGGCCCGATCATGGCTGCCTGATTCCGTGGACCCGCCAGGGTGTGTTGCTGCTAAATTCCGTGCTGACCGTCGAGCGCAGCCTCGCTGGCTCGCATCAAGGAAAGGGCTGGGAGGGCTTCACCGACGCGTGCATCGATGCGCTCAACCGCGAGCGCGAAGGCATCGTGTTTTTGCTCTGGGGCAGCTACGCCCAAGCCAAGGGGAAGTTGATCGATACCCGCCGCCACCGCGTGCTTAAAGCACCGCACCCTTCGCCGCTGTCCGCCCACCGCGGCTTCGTCGGCTGCGCGCATTTCTCGCGTACGAATGAGTATCTGCGCGAACGCGGCCAGACACCGATCGACTGGCACCTACCCGCCGCGGCTGAATTTCACCGCGATTAAGCTGTCGTCTGTAGCATACACCGCGTGCAGGCGAAGGGCGTACCATCCTATAAACGACGGCAAAACAGCACGTTGCAGGTTTTTGGCATCCTCCCGTCTGGGTTGGATGCATTTACGATACTTCGGAGTACACTATAGGGATTGAAAGGGTTCCTGTCGCACTGATGGGACGGGAACTCTGAAGTGTTTTAGCACTCAAACTGACCGAGTGCTAAAATTCGTTGCCAGATGAGGAGCCCAGACTAAAATGAGCAACACCTTGGTCGCCAGCAATTTCCCGGTCCTGAGTCCTCTCGGAAGCCTTGACGCGTATGTGAACGCTGTCCACCAGATTCCGATGTTGACCCAAGCCGAAGAGCAGAACCTCGCCCGCCGTTTCCTTGGCGAGAGCGATCTTGATGCCGCCAAAC
>JBDTWV010000440.1:0-3085 GCA_040006495.1 Dokdonella sp. | reverse complement strand
GATGGAACGCTGGCCGACCGTGCAATTCCACACGACGCGGGAGCACGGGCAGCGGTTGTAGTGCGACGCGGCAGCGCACTGCTAGACTCCATCTTTGTGGAACAGGATTGAGACCAATACGCCAGCGGGGAGCGGCGTCGCGCAACGCGAACAACAATTGGAGAACACATGCCCGGATCGATACTCACTGCGCGTCAGCGTGCCGACTATGAACGCGACGGCTATGTGATGGTGAAGAAGCTGTTCGATGGCGAGGAGATCGAGATACTGTGGACGGCGATCGAGGACGATGCCGCGCTGCGCAGCCGTCTGTACGACCGGAACGACGCGTCAGGCAAGGCCACGCGGATGGCGACGTGGAATCATCCCGGCGACAGCGTCTATGGTCTCGCCGCGCGGTCGCATCGCGTCGTCGACACGATGGAGGATCTGCTTGGAGGCGAGGTCTATCACTACCACTCCAAGCTGACCGCCAAGGAACCGTTCGAAGGTGGCGCGTGGGAGTGGCACCAGGATTACGGTTACTGGTATCACAACGGCTGCGTTTATCCGTACATGGCCAGCGTCATGGTGGCGCTCGATCCGAGCACGCGTGAGAACGGTTGTCTGCAGGTCGTGCAGGGGTCGCATCATTGCGGCCGGATCGAGCACGGCGTGCTGCCCGGCGAGCAGGTCGGCGCCGATCCGCGCCGCGTCGACGAGATCCTCCAGCGGATGCCTGTGCAGTTTGCGGAAATGGAGCCGGGCGACGGCCTGTTCTTTCATAGCAACGTGCTGCATCGTTCCGACCAGAATCGGTCGCCAAGCCGCCGCTGGACGGTGCTGCATTGCTACAACGCCGCGCGCAACAATCCGTATCTCGCACATCATCATCCGTTCTACACCCCGATCGACAAGGTCGACGACGGCGCGATCAAGCGAGCCGGCGTCACTTTCGCCCGTTCCGCAGAAGAGTTTCGCGAGAAATCGGCGAACCCGCCGGAACTGCAGCGCCGCATGTCGTGAGTCGGAAGCGCGTGCGTTGAAAATCACCGCGATCGATGTCCATGTGCTGAAGAGCGCACTGGCCGAGCCGTTTGCGTTTTCGCAGGGTTGGGTTAAACAGCGCTGCGCGACGCTGGTTGAAGTATCGACCGACCAGGGGATTACCGGCTGGGGCGAGGCCTTCGCGCAGGGACTGGAGCCGCCCGAGATTGCGGCAGCCGCGATCGAGCACGCGTTGAAGCCGCGGGTGCTCGGCGCGAATCCGCTCGAGACCGAGGTGCTCTGGCACCGGATGTATCACGCGACGCGCGACTACGGTCGCAAGGGTTCCGTTGTCGCGGCAATCAGCGCGATCGATATTGCGCTCTGGGACATCGCCGGCAAAGCGCGCGGCGTGCCGATTCATCAACTGCTCGGCGGTGCATTCCGTTCCCGCGTTGAACCGTACGCGACCGGCTTTTACCGGATCCACGGCCAGGGCGAGGCCGCACGACTGGCGGACGAGGCCATCCGCCACTTCGAGGCTGGTTTCAGGATGATGAAGGTCAAGCTCGGTTACGGCATCGACGACGACCTCGCGTGCATGCAGGCGATCGCGCGTGCGGTCGAAGGCCGCGGCGTCACGCTGATGATCGATACCAATCATGGATATGGACGCGCCGAGGCCTTGCGGCTCGGCCGGGCGCTGATGGATTTCAATCTGCGCTGGTATGAAGAGCCGGTGGCGCCCGAAGATGTGCGCGGCTATGTCGAGATGCGCGAGAAACTGACCATGCCGATTGCGGGCGGCGAAAACGAGCACACGATGTACGGTTTTCGCGATCTCTTCGCTGCCGGCGCGCTCGACATCGCGCAGCCGGACCTGGGCTCATGCGGCGGCATTACCGCGGGGCGTCACATCGGTGTGCTGGCGCAGGCGCATGGCGTCGCCGTCAATCCGCACGTCTGGGGCTCGGCGATCGCGCAGGCAGCGTCGCTTCAGTTCATCGCCGCGCTGCCGGTCACCCATCACTCGTTGTTCCCGCAGGAGCCGGTGTTCGAATACGACCGCTCGTCGCATCCGTTCCGCCAGCATCTCATCACTGAACCGATCGCTCAGCAAGGTGGCTGGGTGTCGATTCCTTCCGGTCCGGGACTCGGTGTGGAAATCGATCGGTCGGTACTGGACAAGTATCGGAGTGCGACCGACGCGTAGCGCCTTTTCGGGGAAATCGTTTGCAGGCTCCTGCCAGGACGCTACGCAGACGCTCCCTATGGTGCCGGGGTCACCGGTGCCGGCGTTGTTTGCAGCGGGGTAAGGCCCGGATTGCTGGGTGTCAATCCGGGCGCCGAGCCCGGAAGCGGTGTCAGTCCGCCCCGGAGCGGCGGCAGTGCGCCGGGCAGTACAGTTGGGCGTGCACTGAGCGGGGGGAGCGGGCCAGGTAATCTTGCGACCCCGAGGGGTCCACTGCCACCCGAGAGTCCCATGTTGCCGGTGCCTCCAGAGAGCCCCACGCTTCCCGGACCGCCGGACAATCCCACGGATCCGCGGCCACCCGAAAGACCCGTGCTGAGCGTGCCACCGGACAACGTTGGGTCGGGCGGTACCGCGTTGGGTGGCGGCACTACGGTCTGGCCGACGACGCACAACGGGACGAGGGCACTCACCAGTGCCAAGGACAGCAACGTTTTACGCATCGGGTACTCCTTCGATCGGTTCGGCGCGCGGTTCGCGTTGCGGCGGGCCGGAATACACAGGAACTTAAAAATAGGACAGCCGTCAGCCTCAGTCGTTCGGGGTATTCCAAAGCGATTGACGGAAATGCTCCAAGCCTTGCTTCGACGCGGTCAAGCGGGTACTATGACATTGGCATTTTCTCGCCATGTCAATTCTGACGGGAGACCGGACATTCACAGCGTGCGCGAGCCCCAATCGTTAAGGAATACTCATGTATAAAAATCTCGAACGCTACGTTCTCGCCTTTGTCCTGACCGCGATGACCAGTGCCGCGGCATTCGCGCAATGCCCGGCTTCGCTACCGGCGCAAGGCTCGCCTCTGCGCGCTACGGCGCCGCTCTTCCCCGCGACCAATTGGTGGAATCTCGACATCTCCGGCGCTCC
>JBDTWV010000439.1:0-3087 GCA_040006495.1 Dokdonella sp. | reverse complement strand
CATTCGGTGGCAGCTTCACCTCGCGTCTCAACATGAACCTGCGCGAGGACAAGCATTGGGCATACGGTGCGGGCAGCTTCCTGTCGAACGCGATCGGGCAGCGTCCGTTCATGCTGTACGCGCCGGTGCAGACGGACAAGACTGCTCCGTCCGTCGCCGAGATCTTGCGCGAGGCGAAGGAAGTGATTGGTGCGAAGCCATTGACCGACGCCGAGATCAGCAAGATCAAGGTTGGCGACGTGCGCAGCATGCCGGGCGAGTATCAGACCACCGGGGCGGTGCTCGGTGCGATGACCGGGATCACGTTATATGGCCGCCCCGACGACTACGTGCAGACGCTCAAGTCGCGCATCGAGGCCCAGACCGATGCGGGCGTGCAGGCAGCGGCAAAGGAAGTCATCCATCCGGACGCGTTGACCTGGGTCGTCGTCGGTGATTTGAAGGCGATCGAACAACCCATCCGCGACTTGAAGATTGGTGAGGTCAAGATCATCGATGGCAATGGCAAGGTGGTGCGCTGAAGACCCGTCGTGCATTCGTTTTCTTTTACTGGGAGTGCCAGCAGGCGCGATGCTTTTGCTTGTCATCGTCAACGCATCGCACCTGCCGGCGCTCCCACCATGAAGTCCAGTGTTCGTTGAACGTTTGAAGAATCACGAGACGAACGCGAACCCCACTCGGTCGCATCGCGTTAGCATGCGCTCACCCTTCCGGAGATGCCCATGAAAATCCTGCTGCCGCTACTGATTGCCGCCACCCTCCCACTCGCAGCCTGTAACTGGGGCATCAAGCTCGATTCCGGCGGGAACAAGGTACGCACCGCCTGGAACGGCGATGTCGATGGCTGCAAGGAGATGGGCAAGATCACCGTCTCGGTGGTCGATCATGTCGGCCCGGTCGATCGTAGCGATCTGAAAGTGCGCGATGAGTTGGAAGTGATGGCGCGCAACGAAGCAGCAGGTATGGGTGCAGACACGATCAAGCCGCTCGGCGACCCGCGCGACGGCGCGCAAGACTGGTCCGCCTACCATTGCGGCCCACGCGCCGGTGAAGTCCGTGCGCCGATGCGCATCCAGCAAAAGAGCAAGGACGGCGCGGTCGAGACGTATCCGGTCAAGGATCACTGAAGTCGACGCGGCGCGGACCTGATCACTCAAGGGTGCGCATAGGCGCCGCGTGCGGGAGCGATGGCATTTTTGTGCGCTTGCAAGAGAATGTCAGGAATTGCGTGGCGCGAATGTCCGCGAACGACCAACCGCGGCGCCGCCGGGCGTGGCCGCACGATACTGTCGAACGACGCGAGCTGCGCACCCGGGTCGAACCGACACGGGCCAGGGGCGGAACCGCTCGCGGCGATCGTCGAACACGCCTTCTGCAGCACTGCCACATCCGGTTGCGGTGCGCCGTCCTTCCACGCGCGCAGTGCTTCCCAGCCGGCGAGTCCCTCGGCTGCGGTGAATCCGCAGTGGCTCGGCGTGTCTTCGTCGACGATCGCGCTGGTCAGCTGATTCGCGGGCAGCGTCTTGCGGATGAACTCCTGGTTGGAAGGGATCACCAGTTGGTCGCGACTGGTGTGCATCGAGAGGATTTTTGCGCTGCCGACCGCTCCGCCAAAATCCGATGCCGCTCGAAACGCTGCGGCTGCCGCCGGATCAGCGCTGATTCGCGCGATGCCCGAATCGATAGCCGGATCGCTGGAGTAGTCGACGCCGGCGGTCGTGAACGGATTGCGATTGGCGAGTTTGTCAGGCGCGCGCACGAGATCGCTCAGCACAAACACCGAGTAGGCGACATTGGTCAGGAAGAAATCCTCATCGGTGATGTGGCTGAATGTCATCAGCTCGTCGAGCCTGCGCTGCATCGCGTCGTTGCGCAGCCAAGTGGGCAGATTGAGGCCGGTGCACTGATTCAACGGCAGTAATGCCTTTGCGACCTGGACCTGATCGGACAGATCGCCGAGGTTGTCGGGAATCTGATCGAGGTTGAGCGCCCACGGCAGCGGCTGCGCGCCGGTTGGCAGATTGCCGGCGTCCTTGCAAACCACGTCATAGGCCAGGCGCAGGTCGATTGCGGCGTCCCACGCGCGGCTGCCGGCGGCGACCGGGCACAATGCATACGCGCCGCGCACGGGCGGGAAGCCGCGCGCCTCGGCCAGCTTCAGCGAGATCAGGCCGCCGAGCGAGCCGCCGAATGGGACGATCTCGCCAGGCGTGCCGGCGATGGTCTCGAAGGTCGAAAGCAGCTCGCGGTTGTCGTCGATCGCGCTGAACAAGGCCCAGCTGCGCTGGCTGAAGCTACTTGCCGCGATCGCGTAGCCTTCGCCGAGCATCACCTTGCTGAGCGGGCCGACGCCTGGCGGGTTGCTCGCGTTCTTGAAATCGAGGCCATGCTGGTACATGACCAACGCGTTGCCGGCCTTCCAGCCGGGCGGTAGCTGGATGTGATACCAGGCGCCGGATGGTGTGGTGCCGGTGAATTCCTGGACCGCGGTTTGCGCAACGGCGTTCGCGCAAATCCCGCACAACACCATCGTCAGCAGCAGATATCGCAACATTGCACACTCCCTGAGAATCGCGTGGAGGCTGAGAATCGGCGTCGCTCCAGCCTGCGCAAGCAGATATGGGGCGCCACGCTAGGCCCTCCCGGCTGAGCGCCGCGTTAAGCGGCGACACCCGCCGATGCGGCATACGCAGGTAGAATCCCCACCCATGCCAGAAACCTTGCCCAGCAGCGCAGCGCGCGCGCGCAATCCGTTATTCAATACGCTGGGTCGTGCCCTTGAGGCCGCGCTGAACCGTCTAGTCGAATTTGATCCAGAAACACGGACCCGGATCGCCGCACTCGATGGTCGCGCACTCAGCATCGATTTCAAGAGCGCGGTGCCGTCAATGCGGATCGTGGTCGAAGGCGATCGCCTGTGTATTGGGCCTGCGTTCGAAGGCAGCAGCGCGCTGCATGTTGCGGCAACCCCGGGCAGCCTGCTCGCGCTCGCCTTCGCGCGTGGCGGCGATGCGCTCGCGCCGGGGCGGGTCGAAATTGCGGGCGACGCCGTACTGGCGCGGCGCCTCGAACAGATCGCGACCCGTT
>JBDTWV010000438.1:0-3088 GCA_040006495.1 Dokdonella sp. | reverse complement strand
ACGAGATCAACCGCGCGATGCCGAAGACGCAGAGCGCGTTGCTTGAGGCGATGGCCGAGGAACAGGCGACCGTCGACGGCAAGACCCACCGGCTGTCGCCGCCGTTCTTCGTCGTCGCGACACAGAATCCCCTCGACTTCGCCGGCACCTATCCCCTGCCCGATTCGCAACTCGACCGCTTCATGCTGCGCATGAGCCTCGGTTATCCCGATCGCGATGCGGAACGCGCGATGCTCGCTGCGATCGATCGGCGCGACGTGCTCGCGGCGTTGTCGCCCTGCCTGACGCCGGAGCAGATCATCGAACTCCGCCACGCGTGCACAGCGGTGTTCGCAAGCACCGCACTGATCGAATATGTGCAAGCCTTGCTCGCCGCGAGCCGCAGCCACGCAGAGATCCGGGTCGGCCTGTCGCCGCGCGCCGGCCTTGCCGTGCTCGCCGCCGCACGCGCGCATGCTTTGCTCGCTGGCCGCCCGCACTGCGTGCCCGAAGACGTACAAGCGGTGTTCCCGTTCGTTGCCGGTCATCGGCTGGGGCTGAACGCCAGCGCGCACAGCGGGCGCAACAAACTCGCTTTGCAATTGCTTGAGTCAACACCGGTGCGATGACCGGCCTGCCGTGATGCACCAATGCCAGATCGGCAGATGGCTTTGCCGGGAAATTCCCAGAACGTGAAACCGGCTCCCACCAACAGTTTGCGCGCCCGCCTGCTGGCGCTGGCGGAGCGCCGCCTGCCCGCGCTAACCCGTCTGCGCCGTGCGGAAGCGCTGCCGATCCAGCTGGATCGCCGACGTATCTACGTATTGCCGACGGGCTTCGGTATCGCGCTCACGATCTTGCTGTTCGTCATGCTGATCGGTGCACTCAACTACGGCAACAATCCAGCACTACTGCTGACCTGCCTGCTCGGAGCGGCCGCCGGCGCCAGCGTCTTCTTCGGATTTCGCAGCATCAGCGGTCTCGTGCTGCTGCGCGTGCGCGCCGATGACGCCCACGCGGGCGAACCCGTCGCGCTGCATTTTTTCCTCGATCCTGGCGCACGCGCACGCCCCAGTTTGCGTGTACGCAGCGGCGATGCCGAAACCGCGTTTGCGCTGGCTCCCGGCAACACTACCTGCGTCGATCTACAGGTAGTGCCGACGACGCGCGGCTGGTTCAAGCCCGGGCGCCTGCGCGTGTGGACCGAGTATCCACTAGGGCTGTTCGGACTGTGGAGCTGGCTGCACCCGGACGTCGCACTGCTAGTCTATCCGACACTAGAAACACCGGCGCCCGCTTTGCCCGCCGGCAACGGCCAACTCGGCGAGCAGGCGCAAGCGGGCGCGAGCGAGGAGCACGCCGGTTTGCGTGACTACCACGTGTCCGACGCGCCCCGCTTGATTGCCTGGAAGGCCTCGGTGCGCCACGACAGCCTGCTGGTACGCGACATTGAACACCGCTCCGGCGAAGCCCTGCACCTTGACTACTCGGCGTTGCGCGCGCTCGACAACGAAGCGCGGATCAGCCGCCTCGCTGCGTGGGTGGTGGCCGCCGATGCGGCCCAGCGCAGCTACACCGTGCTATTGCCCAGCGAAACGATTGGGCCCGGCCTCGGCGCGCAGCATCGGCATACCTGCTTGCGCGCGCTTGCCTTGCTGCCGGGTTGCGCGAAGGCCAGCGATGACTGAGCGCCTCGACAATCGTCAATTCGACTGGCTTAGCGTGACTGTTGCGGCGACGCTCGCTACGCATCTGGGCCATCTGCCGATCTGGCTCGCTTTGGCGCTGGCGGTGCTGATACCCGTGCGCGCATGGACGCGTCGGCATGATGCGCCGACGGTCGGCGCGTGGATTCGTCTGCCACTGACCTCATTGCTGGTCGTGCTGGTGATCATGAATTTCGGCAACCTGTTCGGCCGCGAACCCGGCACGGTGCTCGGCTGCGGCCTGCTCGCGCTCAAGTTGCTTGAAACCGAACGCGTCCGTGACGCACGCGTCGCGCTCGGCTTTTGTGCGTTCGTATTGATGAGCGCGCTGCTGTTTGCGCAAAGCCTGATGTTCACCGTGCTGATCTGCGTGGTGCTGGTCATACTGCTGGCGACGCTGATCGGGCTGCAACCCGCGCCCCTCGAACCACAACGGCCACTGCGCGCGCACTTGAGCCTGGCACTCGTGTTGCTGGGCGCCAGCCTGCCGCTCGCGATCGCCGCGTTCGTGCTGGTGCCGCGACTGAGCTCGCCGTTGTGGGGCGCGCCAGGTCGCGATAGCAGCGCACGCACGGGCCTCAATGACCGCATGGCACCCGGCTCGATGACGGATCTGTTGATCGACGACTCGCCCGCATTCCGGGTCGATTTCGATATCGGACCACCGGCGCCGCCGCAGCGCTATTTCCGCGCGATCGTGTTGTGGGATTTCGACGGCACCACGTGGACGCGTGGCTATTCGCACATCCGCGCACAACCCGAGCAAGTGCAGCGCGACGCCGCGACGCAGCTGATCGACTATACGATCACACTGGAGCCGACCGATCAACGCTGGCTGCCGGCGCTCGACGTGCCGTTGACCGCGCCGCAAGCCGCACACCTCGCTGCTGATCGCACGCTGGTCGCGAATGAACCCGTTGCGCAGCCGCGCCAATACCGCTTGCAATCGGCTGTCGAGGTCACACTCGCGCCGACCTTGTCTGCCACCGAACGGATTCGTGCGCTCACCCTGCCCGCCGGTTTCGACCCGAAAGCCCGAGCGCTCGCAAAGCGCTGGCGCGAGGAAGGAAACAACGACGAAGCCGTGGTCAAGGCTGCGCTCGCCCTGTTCCACGCGAGCTTCACCTACACCCTGGCACCGCCCTTGCTGGGTCGCAACTCGATCGACGATTTCCTGTTCGACACGCAACGCGGCTTCTGCGAACACTATTCGTCGTCCTTCGTATTCCTGATGCGCGCGGCCGGAATTCCCGCACGCGTGGTCACCGGTTACCAGGGCGGATGGTGGAACGCGGCGGCACGCTATCTGCTGGTGCGCCAGTCCGATGCGCATGCCTGGGCCGAGGTATGGAGTGAAGGCCACGGCTGGCAGCGCGTCGATCCGACCGCAGCGGTCAGCCCCG
>JBDTWV010000437.1:0-3094 GCA_040006495.1 Dokdonella sp. | reverse complement strand
CGATGGCCGCGCCGCTGATGTCGAGGTTGGCCAGATACACCACGCTGTTGCCCCTGATCGCGATAACGCTCTGCGACGTGTCCGTGATCTGAGTCGAATCGCCAACCGTGGTGCCGCTGCACGTCGCATAGCCGCCGAGGATATTGACCTTTCGACCATTGATGACCACATGCTGATTGGAGTAGGTGAAGTTCCGCGCAACAAAGATGGTGTTGCCATCAGAGTCGGTCGACGCATTGACCGCTTGCTGAATATTGTTGAAGTCGCATGCTGCGTCCCCGCCGACGTGGAAGACGTTGAAAGCAAAAACGTGCGGCGCGGCGCACACGAGCGCGGCTGCAATCAGCCACCGTGTGGCCGCGTGTACAGAAAAGAACGGACGTACGATTAGGCAGGACATCGCAGCTTTCTCCCATGTCGGATTGGACAAGGTAAGAAGAACGCTGATGAGGGCAGATGTGTGCCATTCCTGGTGGGCTGGCCGAGCTAAGCCGCGCAGAAGCGAAAAAGGCGAGCGCAGACAGGTGGCTTCCAAAAAATCGATTGTGAAGATCTCCACGAATGCGCACGCTCGCGATCGTCTGTTTTGTCGAAACCTCCGACATCAGCAACACCACGCGGCAATGCTGAGCGCTGCGCGCCAGATTACCGGCGCCCAACCGTCGCCTCAGTCGGTTTTCAACACCCGTGGTCCTTTTAGGAGGGTTGTCTCTCGTCACGCGGCCAATAGACTCGTGTGACCTAACCGGGCGGTTTCGCGCATTCGATTTCAAAGCGCCGAAACAGAGCGATTCCAAGCGCGGTTATAACGACTAACCGGGAGCGCTTTCCATGAACAACAAAGAGTCGATTCAGAAGGTACGCAGTACGACGATGCTCGTGTCGAGCATCGTGGCCCTGGTCGCAATGGGTATGGGTGGACCAAGTCGTGCGCTGGCGTGGGGTCAATCACAGTCGCCGACGCATTTCAGCGGGCTGCTCAATGACTACACGCCTACCAGCGATAGCAACACGGGCACCCCGATCAGTGGCAGTCCGTACGAAATGCACGGCGAATGGACATTGAACCTGAATCAACATTCGACCATGGCTACGTTTTCGGCGGCAGTGTCGATGCAGACGTCCGAAGTCGTGAATCCGCCCCCGTATAGCCCTACGGCACTCAAGGCTCACACGCACCATATCAGCGTGACAGATGGCGTCGTTTCGACGGATTGGCAGCCACCAACATGCCCGGCGACATTCGCTGGCGGCTTTGTGGTCACCGGCATGGCCTACGTAGCGGGCAATGGAGCCAACGCGCCGTTCGGCAACCCGTCACCCGTGACGATCTGCATCCTCGGCGGCACCACCGGCGCACCGGGCACAGCGTCGGTCGAGTTTTCGAATCTCACGTTGACGTTCGGCGAGCCTGCCGCCAGCCATTTCGGGACGCTGCCGATCCACGGAGTCATTACCAGATGTAACGGGCGCTGGGGCGAAGAATCCCACAGTTGCAAAGTGGCGGTGCAGTAGCGAGCAAATGGGTGCGCGTCATTCGCGGGCAACCCGGTGCAGACTCCGCGTGAGGAGCTTGGGCGAATACACGCGCAGCTCCTCGGGATGGTCGCGGACATAGGCGAGCAGGCTGCGCTTCTTCTCGCGTCCCCGATCATGCGCCCCCGATTCGGCCTGCCCCGAATCGGGGATCAGTTCGGGGTCGCAGGCGTTCACCCGGCGGTACGCCGAGCCCCACATCTTCTTGACGGTTGGAACCGACAGACGCAACTCGTCGGCCACGTCCCGATCCGTTCCGCCAGAACTCGCCAGCGCCGTTAGCAGGAGTTGCTGTTCACCACGGCTGAGACCGAGCCCGGGCGGACGATAGTCGAAGAGCGTGCTCAACCACGAGCCGGGTCGCACGAACGCAAGCTCGCGCGTGACGCCTACGATGTAAGGTTGCGCGACCAAACGTTCGGCTGGCCCGGGCGGCGCTGTCGCGTAGAGCTGGCGCACCGGGTTCCAATAAAGTCCTCCGGAATCGACCGTAAACTGCAGCCGATCGGCACTCCCCGATTGCAAGGTAATCAACTCCTTGAGGAAGAAACCTCGATGTGCCTCGATAAAGGCACCGAGCAAGGCGTGGTACACCTCGGGTCTACGCCCGATTTCCGGGGTCGCAAAGGATTCCCACACCAGCGCGTTGAGGCCCTCGCCTGAATTCGCGTCGCGCACTTGTGTATCGGACAGGATGGGCGAATCTGGTCCGGTGACCCGTTTCGCCAACTCCGGACCGCACCAGCGAAGCGGCGGAGTCTTGATCTGGTGGACGAATTCGTCGCTGACGAACACGCTGATCCCAAATGCCACGAGCTTTTTTCGTTTCTGCTGTGGCTGTTCGAAAACCGCGGTCGTCGTTGCTGCCGAGCCCAGCAGGTGGCGCCAGGTATTGCCCAACTCATTGACGTCCGCGCCATAGCGTGGGCCCATCACCGGATCTGCGGCGACGATGTCCACGCATTCGCTGACATCCGCCGGCTGCATGGGCCGCCAGCGCAAGTGCACCGCGATTTTCGAACCCTCGAGCATGTGGGCGTCATCCTTCCTTTCGTAGCCACAATTCCAGGCATTCAATCGCGCGAGAAGGCTGCGGGCTGGCCAAAATCCGCAGTGCTGGCGCCGCCGACGATGAGCTTGCCGTCGGCGGCACGGGCTTTGTTGGAGCACGCTCGAACGCGCGCGTTTTGTGCCGATCCTTCGCCGGAAAAATCCGTCGGCCGGCATTGGAAAATTCGCGGGCAACGGGGAGCGAACCTGGGGACTTTTCGCCCCCCGATGCCCGCGAGGGCGCAATCTACTCAAAGCCGTTGCAGAAAATCGTGTCGGCTCCCGAACAGGCTGGCTGGATTTCGTAAGCACCCAGATCCCTCGGCCCGAGACGGTTCGGAACGTCGGGCAGGTCGACCACGCGCGGCTTGCGATCAAGGTCGAGCGGCGGAACCGTCGAATCGACAGGCGCGTCGTCGACGCCGAGCGAGCTGTGCAACAGGTGGTAGTCGCCGTGCGCGGCATCGACGAAGCTCGGTTCGCCGGCCTGGATGTAGACCGTATCGGG
>JBDTWV010000436.1:0-3116 GCA_040006495.1 Dokdonella sp. | reverse complement strand
GCGGCGCCCGGCCTCCCGCTGGCGCACCGGATGACGCATGCGGCCGATGATCACGCGTCCCGGTGCGGTCGCGAATACATTGTTGGGGAACATGCCGTCCGGGCAGTCCGGATCGCCCGGGAAAGTCACCACGGGCAGGTCGGCGCCTAGCCTACGCGCGAGTTCGGCGTGCTGGCGCAACGCGCGCGCCGTATCGGGTGCACGCGACAGATCCATGTAACGATTGTCTTGTGCCGATTCGGCGGCAAGCTGATCGCTCGCGGGGGTGACCAGGAACGCCGCGCGCGCGGTCGCGGAGGCCTGCATTGGATAGCGTTCGGGCGAGAACTCGGCGAGGAATGCAGCGGGATCGGTGACCAGCATCAGGGCCTGTCCTGTGGGATATCGCGGTGGCGGAAACAATCGACGACATGATCGTTGACCATCCCCGTCGCCTGCATGAAAGCGTAGCAAATAGTGCTGCCGACGAAGCGGAAGCCACGCCGATGCAATTCCTTGCTCATGCGCTCCGACAGCGGGGTCGAGGCCGGCACCTCGGAACGTGCGCGGCGCTGCTCACGAATGGGACGGCCATCGACGAAATGCCAGAGAAACGCATCGAGACTGCCGAATTCCGCGATCGCGGCCAGTGCCATACGCGCGTTGTCGCGGACCGAGGTGATCTTGAGCCGATTGCGAATCAGCCCGGGATCGGCGAGCAACGCCTCGATGCGCTGTTCGCTGATTTGCGCGCACGTGGCGATGTCGAAGTTCGCCAGCGTCGCGCGGTAATGCTCGCGCTTGTTGAGAACCGTGCGCCAGCTGAGTCCAGCCTGCGCTCCTTCGAGCACGAGAAACTCGAACAAGCCGCGATCGTCGTGCAGCGGCACGCCCCACTCAGTGTCGTGATAATCGCGCTCGATCGCGCTGCCGGCGGCCCAACTGCAGCGGATCTTGCCATCGTCGTGCATGGATCGGGCCTTGGCTTCGGGACGTGAATGATACGGGGTGCAGGAGTCGCGAAAAGCACAGCGATCGCCGCGTTCGCCGCTATCCTTGCACTTTGGGCATCTGCAACCGTGCGTGGCGGCAGCTGCGGAATGTTGCCATCGCTCTCTTCTTTGCTGGTCCTTCCATGTCCTCCTCGCGTCGCCCCGCCCTCGTTGCGCTGGTCCTGATCACGCTGATCTGGAGCTACAACTGGATCGTGATGAAACAGGTCCTGCGCTACAGTGGACCGTTCGAGTTTTCGGCGCTGCGCTACGCGCTCGGCACCGTCGTGCTGTTCGGCGTACTGCTGCTGCGTCGCGAGTCGCTACGCCCACCTCCTCTGCTGCAAACCGCCCTCATCGGCCTCGCGCAGACGATGGGCTTTCAGGCGCTCGTCCAATATGCGCTGGTCACCGGTGGCGCCGGCAAGACCGCGTTGCTCGCCTACACGATGCCATTCTGGGTCGTGTTGTTCGCATGGTGGATTTTGAACGATCGGCCCAGTGCCCGCCTCTGGGTAGGACTGGGCGTCGCTGCGCTCGGGCTGCTGCTGGTACTGGAACCCTGGCAAGGCATCGGCGGGATGGAGAGTTCCGTGCTGGCGATCGCTGGCGGCGTGTGCTGGGCGATCGGCGTCGTCCTGTCCAAGGGACTATTTCAGCGCGGCGACGTCAGCGCGTTGTCGCTGACCGCGTGGCAGATGCTGATCGGCTCGCTCGGCCTGATTGCGATCGCACTGCTCGCAAACGAAAAGCCGGTCGAATGGTCGCACTTTTTCATCGGCGCCCTCGCCTACAACGCGGTGCTGTCGTCTGGGCTGGCGTGGTTGATGTGGTCGTATGTCGTCAATCGCCTGCCCACCCAGATCGCCGGACTGGCGAGCCTCGTGATCCCGATTGCCGGGATTGGCTTCGCCTGGCTACTGCTGGGCGAGCGGCCCACGCCCATGGGAAGCGCCGGCATCGTATTGATTGGCGTTGCGCTTGGCGTGGTGAATCTGCGCCGCGCACCGCGCTGAGATCCGCGTCCTCCGATCAGCGCTGGCCGGTCCACGGCAGCGCATCGAGATCGACATTGCCGCCGGTCAGGATCACACCAATGCGGCGCCCGGCGAACCGCGTGCGGTGACGCAGCACCGCGGCGAGCACGATCGCCGACGACGGTTCGACGACCAGCTTGAGGCGCTCGAACAGCAGCCGCATCCCCGCAATCGTGTCGCCGTCGGCCACCGTCAACACGTCCACCGCATAGCGGCGCAGCAATTCGAAATCAATGGCGCCAATGCCGCCGCGCAGGCCGTCGCAGATCGTGTCGGGCTGGATGTCGGTCACCCTGACGCCGCGCTGCAAGGATAGCTGCGCATCCGCCGCGCCTTCAGGTTCAGCGGCATAAATGGCCATGTCTGGATTCAATGCGCGCGCTGTGATCGCGCTGCCGCCGATGAGGCCGCCGCCACCGACCGGCGTGATCAGCGTATCGAGACCTTCGGTTTCCCGGATCAGCTCCAGCGCCGCTGTGCCCTGCCCGGCGATCACGCGCGGATCGGTGAACGGATGCACGAACGTCGCGCCGGTTTGCACACGGACTTGTTCGGCGACGGCCTCGCGCGCTGCCATCGTTGGCGCGCAGCGATGCACGGTCGCGCCGTATGCGGCAATCGCCGCGAGTTTCGATTTGACTGCACCCTCGGGCACGACGACATGCGCCGCAATGCCACGCGTGCGCGCTGCCAACGCGAGTGCTGCGCCGTGATTGCCGGATGAGTGCGTGACCACGCCTCGTGCAGCCTCGGCATCGGTCAACGACCATACCGCGTTGCAAGCGCCACGAAACTTGAAGGCACCCGCGCGCTGCAGGTTTTCACATTTGAAGTGCAGTTCGGCCCCCGTGAGCACGTCGAGCGAGCGCGAACGCAGTACCGGCGTGTGATGCGCATGCGCGGCGATGCGCGCGGCCGCGGCTTCGATCGCCGCGAAGTCGGGAAGTGCGACGACTTCGTGTTCTGACATGGTGACTGGCCGGCAGAAAGGTGTCGGGAATATACGCGGCTACGGTCCTACCCGTCGTGCCGACATTCTATCCAGTGGGAGCGCCCGCGATCGGGCAGCCTGCTAACCTTGTCGACCCGTCCGAACCCTCCGAATCAT
>JBDTWV010000435.1:0-3142 GCA_040006495.1 Dokdonella sp. | reverse complement strand
GCGCCTCACGATCCCTATGGCCAGGACATCCTGCACCGATTGATCCCTCCCATATGGCACGACAAGGGCAGTTGGGACCATGTCCTCGGTACCGACAAGCTCGGGCGCGACTATCTCAGTCGCTTGTTATACGGAGCCCGGGTGTCACTGGTCATTGGCCTGTCCTCCGCCGTTATTGCAGGTTTGATCGGAACCACACTCGGTGTGCTTGCGGGCTATTTCGGCGGACGGGTCGACGCGGTGGTCAGCTACATCATCACGACGCGCCTGGCGATGCCAGTTGTCCTGGTCGCGCTGGCGATGTCGTCGCTCGTCGGCAGCTCGCTGAAAATGGTCATCATCCTGCTCGGCCTGCTTTTGTGGGACCGCTTTGCTGTCGTCACGCGGTCGGCGACGCAGCAGTTTCGAGATGCAGAATTCATCGCTGCGGCCAAGACGCTTGGCGCTTCGACCCCCTACATCCTGTTGCGCGAGATCCTGCCTAACATCACCAGCGCTTTGACCGTGGTCATTACGTTGGAGATGGCTCACGCCATCCTGCTCGAAGCGGCACTTTCGTTTCTCGGGCTCGGCGTGCAGCCGCCAACGCCGTCGTGGGGATTGATGGTGGCCGAAGGCAAGGCTTACATGTTCTTCCAGCCTTGGGTCATCATGATTCCGGGCATCGTGCTGGCCGTTCTCGTGCTGGCGATCAATCTGGTTGGCGATGGCATCCGCGACATGAATTCGCCGGACAGCCGTAATTGAGGAAAGCGCGATGAACCCCTTGCTGGAAGTCAAGAATTTACGTGTGGACCTTCCGGTGGAAGCCGGCCTGCTGCGCGCCGTCCGTGGCATCGACTTCTATGTCGAGCGTGGAGAAATGCTCTGCCTTGTGGGGGAGTCGGGTTGTGGCAAGTCCATGACCTCCTTGGCTCTGATGGGCCTGCTTCCGAGACGTGCCATCCGCACGGCAGATTACATCCGCTTCGACGGCATCGACCTACAAGGACTTTCGGAGCGACGCATGGCCGATATGCGTGGCAGCCGCATCGCGATGATCTTCCAGGACCCGATGACGGCGTTGAATCCGTCCTACACGCTCGGCGATCAGCTTTGCGAAGTGTTGCACGCTCACAAGCGAGTCACTTCGTCGCAGGCCCGCGATCGGGCGGTCTATCTGCTGGAGCGCGCCGGAATCGTCAACGCGGCCGAACGTTTGCGGCAATACCCGCACCAGCTATCTGGCGGATTGCGCCAGCGCGTCGTCATCGCCATGGCATTGATGTGCGAACCTGATCTCATCATCGCGGACGAACCGACGACGGCACTGGACGTCACGATCCAGGCGCAGATCCTGCGGTTGATCCGCGAGTTGCAGAAAGAATTTGGCACAGCAGTTGTCTTCATCACTCACGATCTTGGGGTCGTCGCAGGTATTGCGGATCGCGTGGCTGTGATGTACGCGGGTCAAATCATCGAGACGGCGCCTGTTGCTGAACTCTTCGCCAGTCCCAGCCACCCGTACACCCGTGGCCTGCTTGACTGCATCCCCGTGCGCGGCAAGACTCAGCCCGGCACGCACCTGACCGCGATCACCGGCGTGGTGCCGAGCCTGGTCGGTGAGGTCAGCGGCTGCGCATTTCAGAACCGCTGCCCTCAAGCCATTGAGGAGTGCGCGCAGACTCCCCCATATGTGACGGTAGGTCAGGGACACCTCTCTCGTTGTGTGCGCGCTCACGCCATGTCGGGGAGTGCGGCATGAACGCGCCGGTCGCGCTGGAACTGCGCGCACTCAACCGAACGTTCAAGCTCGGCGCCGGCTTGTTCCGTCCTGCAACGACCTTCCACGCCGTGAAAGATGTGTCGCTGCGCATCCACCGCGGCGAGTCGCTCGGTTTGGTCGGTGAGTCAGGCTGTGGCAAAAGCACCCTCGCCAAGATGTTGCTGGGCTTACTGCCGCCCAGCTCGGGCGACGTGCTGGTCGATGGCAAGGCGATTGATCCGACGCAACGCAAGGCGATGGCTCGTCACGTGCAGCCCCTCTTTCAGGATCCGTACTCTTCTCTCAATCCGCGCAAGACCATCGTTCAAATCGTGGGCCTGCCCTTGAAACTTCATGGCATCGGCACGCCTGCTGAACAGAATATGAAAGTTCGGGATGTGCTTGATCTGGTGGGCATGCCGCAACGGACGCACACGCAGTATCCCAGTCAGCTCTCGGGTGGCCAGCGCCAGCGCGTGGCGATCGCCCGGGCGCTGATCCTTCGCCCCGACATCCTGATCTGCGACGAGCCCACCTCCGCGCTCGACGTGTCTGTGCAGGCACAAATTCTCAATTTACTCATCGATCTGAAGCGCGAATTCAACCTCACCTACTTCTTCATCAGCCACAACCTGGGCGTTATCGAACACCTCGTCGACCGCGTAGCCGTAATGCGCCAGGGAAGCATCGTCGAGCTTGGTACGCGGGAACAAGTATTCAACGCCCCTGTGCATCCCTACACACGTATGTTGCTGGCCTCCGAGATGTCGCCGGTCCCGGGCTTGGGCATTCCGGACATCCGACTTGAAGACTTTGCCCTGCCGGCATCCGCAGGCTGATTTCGACCAGAAAATACTAGTACAGAAAGCGATCCATGAGCAGAAACCAAGCGCTTGCCCTGTCGGCCAACTACTTCGACGACGGTCATTTTCTCGAGGTTCTTTCCCGCCGCGTTGCCGTGCGCACGGAGAGTCAAAATCCGTCCAGCGCGCCGATCCTACACGACTATTTAAGCCAGGAAATCACCCCTGAACTCGAACGACTTGGGTTCACGTGCCGCATCTTCGACAACCCCCGTGCCGACGGTGGGCCACTCCTTCTGGCCGAGCGCCTTGAACCCGATGCCGCCTTCACCGTATTGACCTACGGGCACGGTGACGTCGTTCGCGGCCAGGAACAGCAGTGGCGCGAAGACTTGAACCCTTGGGTATTGAAGGTTGAAGGCGACCGCTGGTACGGGCGAGGTACGGCTGACAACAAAGGCCAGCACACCATCAATCTTACGGCGCTCGATCAGGTCCTGGCATTGCGACAAGGCAAGCTTGGCTACAACGTCAAGATTGTCCTGGAAACGGGTGAAGAAGTCTGGCTGCGCGAAGGCAGGCTGTTCGATGCGAT
>JBDTWV010000434.1:0-3153 GCA_040006495.1 Dokdonella sp. | reverse complement strand
CGCACGACTGGATCTGCTGCGCGCGGCGCAGGCTGACAAGGCGGAAATCTTCGTGATCGCAACCGAGAATCCCGAGTCGAATCTGCGCACGGCACGCATCCTGAAGCGTCATTTTCCGCACCTGAAGGTGTATGCACGCGCGCGCAACCGTCAGCATGTGTTCAAACTGATGGATTTGAGTATCGGCACGATCGTGCGCGATACATTTTATTCGAGCTTGGAAATCGCTCGTCACGTCTTCGAGGGGCTTGGCTACGACAAGGAGACCGCAGCCGATTATGTGCGACGTTTCGCGAAGCATGATGAACGCGTGCTCGAGCACCAGTATCCCGTTTACGACGACGAGGCCGCGTTGCTGCAATCAGCGAGGGAATCGCGCGAAGATCTGGAACGTCTGTTCCGCGCGGACGTGGCGGAAAAAAAAGATGAATGATGTGCGCGGCTACGCCGTTGCAGACACCGACCTCGGCAGCTTCGACCGCCAGTTCCACGCACGCTGCCCGGTTCAGCTGCCTGATCGCTATCGACTGCTCAATGCATTGCCGCCAGACGCCCCGCGCATTGCGCGCGGCGGAGGAGTGTCGTATGTCGCAGCGAGTTTCGGCGGTGAGGCGATCAGCCAGGACCTGCGTGCTTTCGACCGCCTGCTCGGATTCGATGCAGACACGGGGCGAATCACCGTCGAAGCGGGTGCGCGCATCGGTGACCTGCAACGGTTTGCAATGGCACGCGGCTGGTACCTCGCCATCGCACCAGGCCATCCGCGTGCGACCGTGGGCGGCTGCATAGCTGCCGATGCGCATGGCAAGAATCCCGCGCGCGATGGCACGTTTCGCGCGCAAGTCGAGGCGATTGAACTGATTGCACCGATTCGCGGGACCGTGGTCGCAAGCGCAGAGCGCAATCCCGAACTCTTCGACGCGACGTTCGCCGGTTTCGGCCTGACCGGGATCGTCAGCCGCGCAACCTTGCGGTTGGCGCGACCACCCGAGGGTCTCGTGTTGCGCCGCATGCCGGTGCGTGATCTCGCCGAAGCTGCGCGTGTGTTGCGCGAGGCGGCGAATGCACCCGTGCTGTATGGCTGGCATGACGGCCGGCCCGGACATTTTGGGCGCGGCGTGATCCGCGTGGGACTCGCCAGCGACGTCCACGCGAATGATCGCGTTGAGGTGCCGGGTGCGGCGCGCGATCTGCCCGCACACATCGCGCCCCTCCCGTTCACGGTGTGGAATCGCGCGGGTATATCCGCGGCAAACACCTGGCTCGGCGCGCGCTGGTGTCGTGCCGGCCACGCCCCGCTGGCGCTCGCCGACGCGCTGTTCCCGCTGAATGACGCGCGCACGTACTTCGCCGGGTACGGCAGCGCGGGCATGGCCGAAGCACAATGGCTGATTCCGCATCCGCGGTTCGAAGCATTCGCCGGCGCACTGACCGGCATCGTCGCGCGCGATCGGCCACGCATCGCGTTGATTTCGAGTAAATTGTTCGCCGGCGTTGCGGACGGCTTCGGGTTCGACGGCGTGGGAATTGCGCTGGCCATCCAGCTGCCGGCTCCTGCCGAACCCGCCCAACGCGCGTTCATGGACGCACTGGCTGAACTTGCGATCGCGCATTGCGGCAGGCCCAACCTGATCAAGGATTCCACCCTCGATGCGACCACCGCGCGGCGCGCGATCATCGGCTTCGACGCAGCGAAGTCGCGCCTCGCTGGGCACAATCCAGGCGGCCTTTACCGATCCGAATTGGCAAGGAGGCTCGCGTTGTGACCGCACTCGTCGTCGGCGCATCCAGCGGACTGGGCCGCGCACTGGCCACCGAACTGGCGCGGCGTGGCCACGACCTGCTGCTGGTCGCTTCAGACGCGCGCGATCTGGAAGCTCTCGCCAGCGACTTGAATCTGCGCCACGGCGTCTCGGTGCGTGCAATTGCGCTCGATCTGGGCCGCGAGGCCGAACCGGGTGCCCGGATCGCGAACGCACTGAACGGGATGCCGCCACTCGATGCCGTGCTATTACCGGCCGGCTATTCGCGCAGCGACGATGACTTCTCACTGACTGCTTCGCAGATCGGCCAATTGCTCGCGATCAACCTGCACGCACCGCTCGCCATCGTGCATGCATTGCTGCCGGCTTTGCTGGAAACACGCGGCGTGATCGTGCTATTCGGCAGCATCGCCGCGGTGCGAGGCCGTGGGCGCAACGTGGTCTATGCTGCGTCGAAGCGCGGGCTCGTCTCGCTGTATGAAAGCCTGCGCCAACGCTACACGCCGCGCGAGTTGCGTGTGAAGTTTTATCAACTCGGGTTTCTCGCGACCAACCTAACTCACGGCATGCCGCTGCCGACGCCAGCCGCCGATCCGGCGGTCGTAGCGAAGACAGTGGTCGATCGACTTGCCGATGGTTCCGCGTGCGGGTATCTGCCGCGTAAATTTGCATTGATCGCCTGGATCGTCCGCGCGTTGCCTTGGCGATTGTATCGCCGCATGCGCAGTTGAGTGGCTAGCCGGAGTCCGGCTGCAACACTCAGGATTCGCAAGCGTCCATTTCTGATCAATCCGATGAGCGTGCGGGTCGGCGCAATGTCTGGCGCACGCTCGGTAATGGCGCATGCGCTGCGCCGAGTTCGGCGGCGACGTCGACGTAGCCGAGCAACGAGGCTACGTCGGCAGCACTACGCTCGAAGCCATCGCGCAGATCGAGGGGCGCGCCATGCGCCTTGAGCAAACGTGCGCAACCATACAGGCCGTGCAACGCGCAGGCGTGCAACGCTCCCACGCCACGCTGATCCTGGCTGTCGGTGTGAGCGCCGCGTTCGAGCAACACGCTGGCCAGTCGCAGCAGATGTTCAGCGTCGCATCGCGTGCCCGGCTGTGCGCGCGCGCCGAGCAAAACCAGCAATACATCCTGACCGGCGATATTGCGTGCATCCAGGCGTGCGCCGGCGCGCAACAGCATATCGAGCAGAGTGTGCACTTGCGTGCTGTCGCCACCATCGAACGCATATTGCGCGACCGCATGCAGCGGGGTCGTGCCCTGCTCATCGGCCGCATTCGGATCGGCACCCGCTTCGAGCAATGCCTCGGCGGTACGCACCTGGCCGAGCGCGGCGGCGACCGTCAGCGCGGTGCCGCCGCCGGCCATGCGCGTATCAGCT
>JBDTWV010000433.1:0-3153 GCA_040006495.1 Dokdonella sp. | reverse complement strand
GGCAGTACTGCGTCCACATTCTGAAATGGCAGGTACTTCCAGTCGCCATTGCCGCTGAGGAAGTTCGCGCCGGGCTCGCCGGAGTAGGCGAACTGCTCGAACAGCACACTGTTGTCGGCGAGGTTTTTCACGACGACGTAGAAGTACGGCTGTTCATCGGGCGAATGGCCCGGATCCTGGAGTACCGGCGCGAAAGCGAAGCGGATGTGCGGCAACCCGTCTATGGTGTCGACGTCCGCTGCGGTGACGGTGTCTGTCTGGCGCAGCGTGGTGACCAGCGAACTGCTGTTGTCGTCATTGATGCGTGCGGTGTACTGGCCGACACGCGGTAGCGTCAGCGCTGGCGCATGTGGGTCGGCGAACGCGCCCACGATCGCGCTCGGACCGGCAGCGCCCGGGGTGATCTGCACGCTGGCGCCGGTGAACGGAGGGCTGCCGGTCAAGCCCGGGTTGGTGCCCCCACCGACCATCCAACCGGTGAAATTGTTCTGCTCGAAGCCGCCGTTCTGAAAGATCGCAAACGCCGGTGCGGACACGGTCGCGATTGCGAGGGCGATCGTGATGCGCAGCAGAGGGCGCGTTGATCGGGACGTTGACATGATTGTGGTACTCCGTGATTCGAGAAAAATGGGTCAGCCGCCAGCAGCGTGAAGCGGGGTGGTGGATGCGTGCAGGCTGGCCTGTGCCCAACGCGTGTCGTTGATCGCAACGACGATGGCCGCGCGTTCCGCCACAGGCGTGGCGGGATCGAGATCGAACGCGATCAGTTCGGCGTGAGCCGGTCCGATCCTGGACAGCCGCAACAGGCGTCGCACGCACGGCATCTCGCGCTGACAAGGCTCCTTGTGCACGCGGCCGAGCACCGTGGCGCGCCACGCCTCGATCGCGGCAACCGGAGTTCCGGCAGCGAATACTGCGATCTGATCGAACGTGGTGGACGACCCGATCACCACACGCTGCACCGGGCGCGAAACCTGCCAGGCCATCGTGCTGAACGCGATCGCGAGAACCGCCAGCGCGCATTCGAGCAGGCGCGCTCGAGCCGGCGTGGCCCAAGTGATTGCAGACATGGCGTATCCCCGATCCGACGTCGGACGCGCGCGAGGCGCGTCGATTCATGCCGGCATGCTACGGGTCGGAGCGGAACTGCAGTACCCCGCGAACGCGGGGGTCAGCGCGCGTATGGATTGGCTGCGGCGCTGCCGGGCGGCGGCGAAAAGCGCTTGTACTGCCACTGGTACTGCGTGAATGCGAGGCGCACGCAGTCTTCAATCCCGCGGTTGAGCGCGGCGCAGGCGATTTCGGGGTCAGGGTCGGCAATCGCGTCGGTCGCCGGCAGGAAGTGCAGGCGATAACCGGCGCCTTGCGGCAGGCGCTCGATGAAACTGAAAAGCACGCAGGCGCCAGTGCGCTCGGCCAGACGCGGCAGCAGCACCATCGTTGAAGTCGGCACGCCGAAGAACGGCGCGACGCTGCCGGTGCCTTCGCGCGGCTTCTGGTCCGGCAGGATACCGACAACGCCGCCGGCAGCCAGTCGCTTGTACAGGGTGCGCACGCCGCTACCCTCCGCGCGCACCTGCTCGACCGGCAACGCGCCACGCGCTTTGCGCAGCAGCGGCTCGATGCCGGCGCGGCGCGGCGCGCGGTACAGGATGGCGAGCGGGGTCTGCGCGGCCAGCCAGTAGTTCAGTAGTTCCCAGCAGCCCAGGTGTGGCGCCGCGACGATCAGGCCCTTGCCACGTGCGAGCGCCGCGTCGAACAGTTCGCGTCCGCGCACCTCGCGAATGAGTGCAAGCGCGGTCTCGGGACAATTGCCCCAAATCTTTGCAATCTCCGCGACGGCCTTGCCCGATTCCGCGCTGGCCTCGCGTCCGATCGAGTGTCTGGTTTGTGCACTCTTTTGCGTTAATACCAAGGCAAGATTGATTTCGGTGATTCGACGGCCACGGCCCTGCCAACGCCATGCAAGTCTTCCGCCTGCTGCGCCCAACGCGTGCAGCAGCGGCAGCGGCAGGCGACCGGCTATCCGCAACAAGGCGTACAACAGCGTGACTGACCAGGATAGGCGAGGGGGATTCATGCGGCCCGATTGTAACGGCGGTGGCGACTGTGATCGTGCGCGCCGGAGCGCCCGGTGATCGCGTTGATCCAGCGCGTGGCCGCGGCGCATGTGGATGTGGGCGGCGAAACCGTGGGCGCGATCGGTGTCGGTCTGCTCGCGCTGGTGGCAGTGCAGCCCGGCGATGGCGAAGCGCAGGCGCAGCGCTTGCTCGAACGCGTGCTCGGCTACCGCATATTTGCCGATGCCGAAGGCCGCATGAACCGCTCCCTGATCGACAGCGGTGGCGCGTTGCTGCTGGTGTCGCAGTTCACGCTGGCTGCCGACACGAGCTCGGGGATGCGTCCCGGTTTTTCCAGCGCCGCCGAACCCGCGCAAGCGGAACATTGGTTCGAACGGCTAGTCGAACTTGCGAGAGAACGCCACCCAAGGGTGGAAATCGGGCGATTCGGGTCCCATATGCAGGTCCACTTGGTCAACGATGGACCAGTGACGTTCTGGCTGGAGGCGCGCTAGGCCGGCGCCAGTGACCGCTCCGCTCCAACGTCCGCCTCGCCCTTGACGCGGCTCCTATACTTGATCTCTTTGCATTACAGACCTTCCGGAAACCGACATGGCAGCAACGCATAACAAGGAGCAGCAACAGTCCGAGATCAAGACCCTGATCATAAAGGGCAAGGAACAGGGTTACCTGACCTACGCCGAAGTCAACGACCACCTGCCCGACGACATCGTCGATCCGGAGCAGATCGAAGACATCATCGGCATGATCAACGACATGGGTATCGAGGTGCACGAAGTTGCGCCGGATACCGAAACGATGCTGCCAGAAACCCCCGTCGCGACCGACGACGAGACCGCGACCGAAGAAGCCGTCGCCGTTTTGTCTGCCGTAGACGCCGAGGTGGGCCGCACCACCGATCCGGTGCGCATGTATATGCGCGAGATGGGTACGGTGGAGCTGCTGACCCGCGAGGGTGAAATCGCGATTGCCAAGCGCATCGAGGAAGGCCTCAACCAGGTCCAGTCTGCGCTGGCGAGCTTCCCGTGGTCGATCCAGCTGCTGGTCGAGGAATACGATCAACACGTCGAGG
>JBDTWV010000432.1:0-3161 GCA_040006495.1 Dokdonella sp. | reverse complement strand
TGGCCACCACCAGCGTGCGCAAGGACAAGGAAGGTCAGCAGGTCGAAAAGACCGAGTGGCATCGGGTCAAGCTGTTCGGCAAGCTCGGTGAGATCTCCGGCGAGTACCTGAAAAAAGGTCGACAGGTCTACATCGAAGGCCGTATTGAGTACGGCATGTATGAGAAGGACGGGGTCAAACACTACACCACCGATATCATTGGCGATGAAATGCAGATGCTCGGCAGTCAGGGTGAGGGCGGGGGAGGTGGCGGCGGTGGCGGTTACAGTCGCGATCGCGGCGAGCGTCCCACTGGCGCACCCGCGCGCGCAACGCAGTCGGCATCGCGCCCTGCATCGGCGCCACCACCGACCGACAACTTCGAGGATGACGATATTCCCTTTTAGCGAACACTTCTTTAGGTTTTCGAAGAGTTCGATTGAAAAAAGCCCTCGCCTGCCGAGGGCTTTTTCATGCTGTCGACGCCGGTGTTCTCGCCATTGGTCACGTTGCTTGGCCGTGCCAAACGGATCGCATTCGGTGAAGCATTCAGGGGCACGAGGCGGTCGCTCGAATGTTCTCCGGGGCGAGTGCTTGTCGCTTTCCGCTGCGAATCGGTTTGGGTCAGATCGGCGCGCGGACGAACTTCATCGCGTATTAATGCGACAAATGTCAGCGTGCCTGGCCACCATTTGGCGAGGACGCAGCATGAAGAACGAAACCCAGGCGACCGCCGATTTGCGCAAACTCGGAGAACTCATCGATGGCATCGAAGTCGCCATGCTGACGACACATGCTGCCGACGGAACGATGGTCAGCCGGCCTTTACAAACGCTCGCGTTCGATACTGGCGGTGAGCTGGTTTTCTTCACTGGGGCAGACAGTCGCAAAGTCAGCGAATTGACCGATCATCAAGACGTGAACATTACCTATGCGCATCCGCGGGATCAGCGCTACGTGTCGGTACGTGGAAAGGTTCGAATTGATCGCGACAAGGCAACGATCGACAGATTGTGGTCGCCTGTCCAGAAGATCTTCTTCCCGGCGGGCAAGGACGATCCGAATCTGGTCGTCTTGCACGTGCGCATACGGGATGCGGCGTATTGGGAATCGGCAGGGAATTTCGTTGCTCGTGCGCTCGATTTCGCCAAGGCCATGCTAGGCGATGAGCCGTCGGATCTCGGCAAGCACGGAACGCTTGCGGGGACGGCGTAAGTTGTGCGGCGATCGGCGTGAACCGTGTGGATTCGCCGGTCGTGCTCAATTCACGGCTGGAGGCGTGTCTTCGATGAAACGCACGACGTCGACGAGGGTTGGCGCAAGCACCGGATAGCGCAGCCCCGCAAGGATGCGAAAGTGACCAATGCCGGGGTATTGTCTCAGGGTCACTGATTCGTGCACGGCCCGCAGTGCGTGTGCCATTGCGACCGCATTGCGTGGCTTGACGACGCGGTCGCCCGTACCCTGCAGCAACAGGAATGGCGGTTCATCTCCGTCAACGAACCGGACTGGCTGAGAGGCAGGCCAGTCCTTCTCCGGGCCGAACACTTCAATCAGCTTCGGATCGGTCAGCGGCAGGAAATCGTAAGGCCCCGCAATACCGATAGCACCCGCAAAATCGCGAGGTTGCAGATGTTGCGCGGCCAGATACTGCGCATCGGACGCGAGCAGCGCCGCGATGTGCGCACCAGCCGAGTGCCCGACCAGGAACACCCGATGTGGATCGCCACCAAATTCGGCAGCATGGTTGATGGTCCAACGTGCGGCCGCGGCGGCGTCGCGCTCGAAGAGCGGGAATCGGCCTTGCGGAAATTTGCGGTAGTCGGGGACGATCGTCAGCACACCTTTTGCCGCCAGTGCGCGTCCGACAAACGCGTAGTCGGCGCGCTCGCCGCTACGCCAGCTACCGCCATAGAAAAACAGCGCAACGGGTGTGGCCGATGAGGCCGCCGAGGGCCGAAACACATCGAGCTTCAGGCGCGATGCTTGCGCATACGTTTGCGTAATCGCTGCGATAGGCGCGCCGCCCGCGTTCATGCTGTGGAAGAACACGGTCTGGCAACCGCCCAGCAGCGGCAGCATTGCAAGGGCAAAAAAACGTGGGGAATGCAAGCTCATGTGTGTTTCCGTGACTCCAGGTTTCGTGGTCGGGAGAAATATACGCAGCGCGGCGCAATTTGGTTGCAACGGTGACGCCGATCGACAGTTGCCGACGACGATTGCGCGTCTGGTGGTGGAGTCAGTCGTTCAGCCGGGCGCGTTTGAATATTCGCAATCGGCTCCGCGGTGGCCAGTGCAGCGCCACGGGTTGCCCGCCTGCGTGTGCCGAATGCCATAATGATGCCCGAACAATGGCGCGAGGATTCCTTTGCGGCCCGCAATTGCAGGCCGATACGATTCGCGCTGACAGCGGTAGCGCGGCTCCGCTGCGCAGAACCGGATCGCAGCCCCCTTTGTATTGTGGATATTGGACTGGATGAAAACCCTGCTCGTCACTGGCGGCGCCGGCTTCATCGGCGGCAATTTCGTGCTCGGCAGCCTGGCGCAGGGCGGCTGGCGCATCGTCAATCTCGATGCGCTGACCTACGCCGGCAATCTCGACACACTCGCGTCGGTCCGTGATGACGCCGGGCATGTGTTTGTCGAGGGCGATATCGGTGACGCGGCGTGCGTCGCGCGTGTGCTGGCCGAACACCAGCCGACGGCGATCGTGAATTTCGCCGCCGAATCGCACGTCGATCGCTCGATCGACGGTCCAGCCGCATTCGTGCAGACCAATGTCGTCGGCACGCTGACCCTGCTCGAAGCCGCGCTGGCGTACTGGCGCGCGCTGCCGCTCGACCGCCAGGACGCGTTCCGCTTCCTGCACGTTTCGACCGACGAGGTGTATGGCTCACTCGGGCCAGTCGGTCACTTTACCGAAGACACCGCGTATGCGCCCAATTCGCCGTATTCCGCGTCGAAGGCCGCCTCCGACCATCTCGTGCGTGCGTTCCACCACACCTACGGCTTGCCCGTGCTGACCACGAACTGCTCGAATAATTACGGGCCGTACCAGTTTCCGGAAAAACTCATTCCATTGATCATCCAGAAGGCGCTGGCTGGCGAACCACTGCCAGTCTATGGCGACGGCCGCAACATCCGCGACTGGCTCTACGTCGGCGACCATTGTGCGGCGATCC
>JBDTWV010000431.1:0-3179 GCA_040006495.1 Dokdonella sp. | reverse complement strand
CGCCGACCAACTTCGTCAACTTTGCTTACGTTGGCGACCCGGAAAAGCAGACGCTTGACCGGACCAAGGAAGGCTACGTCGAAATCATCGAAATGGGTAACGTGACCGGCGGCAACCTTGCCAACATCACGCACGCCCAGCCGTCGCCTCCGGGAACCCCGCCGGGCTGCGGCAAGCTGCCCACGGGCTCGACGCCTCCGACCGACCTGGTCGCGGGCAATGGCGGCCTGTTCGGTGGTATTTCGCTGGTCAACGTGCTGGCCGGTGGCGATGTCACCGAAAACGCCGTTGCGCTGGCGAGCTTCTGCTCGGCGCCTTGCACGACCCTCTGGGCCGCGGCCGGCAGCATTCAGCCGAACCTGACGCAAGTCAACCCGAAGACCTCGGTCGTGTTCAATAACACCACCGTCGTCACCACCGACTGGAGCAGCACGCCTCTGGGCGCGCCTGCAGTGCAGCCGCAGGATGCGGTCAGTGCGGTGCTGATGGTCAACGACATCTACAACGAGTACGTGCTCGATCCGGGCACGCGTTCGGCGACCGACTGGGTCGTGACGATGCCGACGAAGGCGTTCTACTACAACTCGGCGTTCAACGTCACCAAGCTGTTCCAGCGGAACTTCCGCCTGAACGGCGCGTGCGATGACGTCGGCCTGACGGTCTACAACCGTGAAGAGCAGTCGGTGCTGGGCTCGTTCTCGCCGCCGCCGCCTACTCTGACCAACTCGCTGTGCTGGGAAGCAAACGTGCTGACGTTCAACAACAGCAACGGCGGTGTTCTGCAGTCGCAGGTTGTGCTGAACATCGGAGTTAACTTCCCGAACGGCTGGGCGGACCTGAACCTCAACGGCGGCGTCAGCTCGCCCGTGCACCAGCTAATCGGTGGCGCGACTACCGTGATCTCGACCGCAACGGGTACGGCATCGACGCAGATCAACGCGACCTACAACGGTCTGCCGGCGATCGGTTTCGCGGCTCAGTATTTCAACAACGGAACGTTGACGAATAGTGGCGGCCAGGGTGTGCAGGCGTTCTACACCGGGTCGTTCCCGCATCGCTACACGCGGAGCATTCAGTAACTGCAGTTGCAGCATGCAATCGCAATCGTAGCGAACAAGGCGGAACTTCGGTTCCGCCTTTTTTTGCATTCGCGGCGCCCCGGCACGAACTGCCGCCTGGCGTCAATGTCATAACGCAGGCGCAAGTGGCTGCATCCAGACGGTGCTTCTGGCCGTATGGATGGAGTGGTTTGGCGGTTGCCCCATCGCATCAGGTTGACGTATAATGACGATCACATATTTCTGTTCTGGCGTGAAATTTGCGTCGGACTTTTTCCGATAGGCGCATCGTCGCGCCTCGCAGGAGCGAGCCAATGATCCGATCCATGATCCAAACCGTTTTCCAGGCCACCCAGGTCAGGCGCATGATTCTTGGCGTGGGCGCAGTGCTCACCGTAGGGACGTTGGCGCTGTCGACGTCCGCGAATGCGCAGTCGATCACGTTCAACAATCCCAACTGCTCCGGCTATTCCCTGACGGGTCAGGCGCCCAACCAGACGCTGACTTGCATCACCGGCAGCGGAGCGCCGAGCGGTTGCCAGATAACTGGACCGACAGCGGGGACGTTCGGCACACCGATTACCCTGACGTCGAGCTGCACCGGCGGCGGCGCCGCAACCAACTGGTCGTGGAACGGTGGTAACTGTACCGGCGTTACGACGCAATCGTGTTCAGCGGTCGAAACGTCGCAGACATCGCGTACGTACACCGTGACCGCCAGCAACGGCAGCGGCGCGGGTAATCTAGCAACGCAGATTGTCACGTGGGGCCAGGGCGGTGGTAGCGGTGTGCCGAGCGGTTGCACCTTGACGCCGGGGAACCAGTCGCTGTCGTCCGCCGGTGTTCTCGGCCTGACCGCGCAGTGCACCAGCGGCACGTTGCCAATCACGCACTCCTTCAGCGGAGCGATCGTCGGCACGTGGCAACAGACGTCTTACGCGACGGGCATCTTCATTCAGAACAACTACACGCAGACCACATCGGTTTCGGTCGCCACGAGCAACTCCGCGGGCTTCGGCAACAGCAGCACGGCAATCGTGACGATTGGCAACGCGGGCGGTGGAGGTACCGGACTGGCCAATTGCGCTGCGCAAGGCTTGACCGTTATTCCGGCGAACGCGGCTAACGTGACGTGGGGCCTGCCGTTGAACGATCCCAACCCGTCGCGTTCCAGTTCTGCCGGTCAATTCGACAGTGGCGCGCGCACCGCCTGGGTCTTCAAAATGACGGTGCCCGGGAACGCAGGATTCAACGGCTACGGACGCTTCACGATCTCGGAATTCGCTGACCCGCCAACTCCGCGTCAGATCAGCATCTCGACGACGGCCTGCGATTTCCGTCCGCGCGACATCACCGGTGTTTCCGGACCATTGGCAATGTGCAGCGACGGCCAGACGTGCGAGGTGTACTACGGCGTGACGGGGCCGAGCTCGTCCGCGGCGGGGTTGACTCCCGGCCAGACCTACTACATCAGCGCTCGCAACTGGCAGAGCTCGGGCAATTCGTGCGACAACACGCATTGCAATGCGTTGATGACACACATACCTGTGCAATAACAGGGACGACGCGTCGACCGATTTCGCCCCGCTTCGGCGGGGCGAATGTTTTGTAGTTCAGGATTACCTCCAATGAAGCCAAACAAAACCCGATCCCTGCGCGCCATCGTACACGCGCTTGCATTCGTCGTTCTCACGCTGCTCGGCGGCGCTGCTGGAGCACAGCCCGCGCCCGACCTCAACGAAGTGCTGGTCGAAAACCGCTGGGCGAAAGTCACCCGCGGCGACTACGAGGCCGAGTTGCTGCGCATCCCCGCCGACATTCGCGGTGGATTCGCCACCGACAGGAAGCGCGTGACCGACCTTCTCGTACGCATGCTGGTCGGCAAATCGCTGGCGATCCAGGCGCGCGCGGGCGACCTGTACAAGGATCCCGAAATGCAGCGCCGCCGCGCGCTGGAAATCGACCGCATCGATGCCTCGCTTTTTGCCGCGAACATCGAGGAATCGGCGGGCCGGGAATTCGACGCGCGCAAGGCGCAGTTCGAGGCGCGCGCGCGCGAACTCTACGCCGTGCGCGGCGACAAGTATCGCGTGCCGGAGCAGGTCGATGCCTCGCACATCC
>JBDTWV010000430.1:0-3183 GCA_040006495.1 Dokdonella sp. | reverse complement strand
CAGCCGGGATTTGCAGCGTCGTTCGGCAGCTTGCCCTGCACCACGGTCAGCTCACGCCGCGGCAGCGGGAAGCTGATCCCGGCCTTGTCGAAGCGTTCCTTCACCGCGCGCAGGAAGTCGGTCTTGGTCGCCCAGAAGTCATCCGACGTGGTCCAGGCGCGCACGATCAGATCGACCGAGGTTTCGCCGAGTTCGGATGTCCACACCCCGGGAGCAGGGTTCTTGAGGATGCGAGCGTCACGCTCGAACAATTGTCTGATCTCGGTGACCGCGACGCCAATGTCGTCCTTGAGACCGACGCGCACGGTGAAATCGAAGCGACGCGTGCCACGCCGGTTGAAATTGACGATCGCTTCGCTGCCCACCTTGCCGTTAGGCACGGTGGCCTCGCGACCGTCCGGAAGCACCAGCAAGGTGTGCATCAGGTTGATGCTTTCGACAGTACCGTCCAGGCCTCCGGCGGTGACGTAGTCGCCAACCCGAAACGGACGGAAAATGACCAGCAGAACGCCCCAGGCCAGATTGCTGAGCGAACCTTGCAACGCGAGACCAATTGCCAGACCTGCGGCGCCCAATGCGGCCAACAGCGGTGCCGTCGACATACCTGCAGTGTTGAGGACGATCACGACGAGCATCGCGATGAGCAGTCCATAGACCACCTTGCGCAGGAAGCTGATCAGGGTGATGTCTACTTGTGCACGCTGCATCCCACGCTGCAGGAGATTGGCCAGCCGCGCCGCCACCGCGATGCCGATCAGCAGGATCAGGAGTGCCAGCAACACTTTCACCCCGACCTCGATTACGGTTTGCGCAAGTTCTGCGCCCAGCAGTTTGGCAAGAAAATCATGCATGACATTCGGCTCGCAGGGGAAACTGCCCCAGCCTAGCAAACCGGCAATGAATCGTTCATCCCGAACGACGCCGGCGCGCTTCGAACCAGAGCGCAATCAGGCGCGGCGCGCGCCGGACCACTTCAGCGGATATCTGCTGGCCTTTTTTTTCTCGCGATCGCGAATACGCGAGCCGCCCGTTTGCGGTTAGTCTGAGCCGAGCGCTCGGTAACTGCTGCCGGCTTGCTCTGTCCGGCGTCCTTCGTCAATGAGAACGACAGAAAGCACTTCATCCTTCAGTGAGGGCGCAGTCGTCGGCCACGCCGCATACCCGACACCAGCACCGCCAACGCACCGAACGCGCCGATGGTGACCGCCTTGCGGTGCGTGGTCGCCCACAATTGTGGGCTGAAGCCGTGCGAGCGGTCATCGAACCGACCATGGGTTCCAAAATCCCTGTCGACGGGTTCGAACAAATTGTCCGGGCGATCAGTCGGCACCGGCTGCTCATCCATCTGCCCCGAATAGCCTTCGCGTGCCAGCACGCGATCGGCCAGCCACGGCACAAGGCCGTTGCCGATGATCGCCTTGACCGCGGGATAACCGATCCACAATTCGCGGCGCCGATGATGCGCTGCATAGTAAATACCTTCGGCAGCGACCTCCGGCTGATAGATCGGCGGCACCGGCTGTGGTCGGCGTGGTAATCGCGTTCGTCCCCACTGGAACTGCGGCGTATTGAACGCCGACAGTTGCACCATGGTAACCGTGATCCGACTGCGGTCGTGCATCAACTCGACGCGCAACGCATCGGTGAAGCCGCGGATCGCGAACTTGGCGCCGCAGTACGGCGCCTGCAGCGGGATCGCTCGATAGGCCAGTGCGGAACCGACCTGCACGATCTTGCCGCGATTGCGCGATCGCATGCGCTTCAACGCGGCCATCGTTCCGTGCACCGTGCCCAGGTAGGTCACCTCGGTGGCGCGGCGAAACTCCTCGGCCGAGATGTCGCTGACCGGCGCGAAGATGGTCGCCATCGCGGCGTTGATCCATACGTCGATCGGTCCGACTTCATCCTCGACACGCGCTGCGGCCGCTTCGACCTCGGCCGCATCGGCCACGTCGACGCCAATAGCCAACGTTTGGGCACCGAGTGCGCGAACTTCTGCCGCGGCGGCATCGAGCGCCGCGCTAGCGCGGGCGATCAAAACCACGCTGGCACCAGCGCGTGCGAATCGATGGGCGGTGGCGCGCCCCACTCCGGCGGAGGCGCCGGTGATGACGACGACTTCGGAGTGTTGCTTTGCACGGTCATTTGGCATGGCGGGATCCAGTGGAGTCAAGAGAAGAAACTTGCTGCAAACATCGGAGCGTGATTGCATTTCAACGTCGACAGCCGGTGTGGTGACAACGCGACTGTCACGCATGTGGTCGTCACCGACGAATGGCTGCGATGTCGCGTGAGCGGACCGCCAGAACGATCGAGCGCGAGGCAGGGCTGACGCGATATGCAAGTGCAAGTGCGATAACGCGATCCGCTTTTTTGATCTTGCGCGGCGTTCTCTGAAACGAACTTAAATAGCAGCGCCCCCTTGGGTTCGGTTAAACAACCGGCGGTGCTACAGTAAAAGTGTACTTGCAGACATCCACGTGACGATCAGTTGCCCGCGGATCTGCCGCACCAATTCCCGCCAAGCGACCCACCATGAGCACGCGTTTCACATGCGATTTTTCCGGCACACCCACGCCGCTGCCCCATTTCTGGGAGTACTGCGTCGGCAGTGGCCATGCCACCCTCGCGCTGCGTGCCGACTGGCAGGCACAACTCAAGCAGTGTCATGAGGACCTCGGATTTTCCCATGTGCGCTTTCACGGCCTGCTCGACGACGACATGGGCACGCTGGAGGACGAGGAGGACACACTCCTCTACGGTTTCCATAACGCCGATCAGATCTACGACTTCGTGCGCTCGATCGGCATGCGTCCGATCGTCGAACTGAGCTTCATGCCGAGCGCGCTGTCGTCCGGGAATCAGACGGTCTTCCACTACAACGCCAATGTCACTCCACCGGCCGATTACGGCAAATGGGCGACGCTGGTGTCCCGCCTCGCCGCTCACTGGATCGAACGATATGGCGCGAGCGAGGTAACGCAATGGCCGATGGAGGTGTGGAACGAGCCCAACATGGCCAGTTTCTGGACTGGCAGCCAACAAGATTATTTCCACCTGTTTGAAACCAGCTGGAAAGCGCTCAAACACGTGCATCCGGGACTGCGCGTCGGAGGCCCGGTGACGGCCGATAATGCATGGATCGATGAGTTCCTGGACTATTGCGGCAAGGCCGGCGTGCCT
>JBDTWV010000429.1:0-3184 GCA_040006495.1 Dokdonella sp. | reverse complement strand
AGGCCGAATTCGTTGCCGTGCGCAGGCCCAGCGTTACCGGCTGGCGCCACTTCCTGCGGCTGCAAGGCCTCGAGTCCGCGCAGACCGGTTTCGATCTGAAGATCGCTGCGGAGATGCTGGCCCGGCTGGCATGGACGCCGAAGGATTTCTTCGAGTTGCTCGCAGGAGTCCATGCCGATGTTGGCGAGGAACTTGCCCTGGCGCTCCCTGTGCTCCACCGGCGAATGCTTGCCCATCTATCGAAACTAAAGGACGCACCGTGAAGCGCATCACCCTGTTCGGGTCGGCCGTGGCAATCGGTCTCGCGAGCGCAACCGCCATGGCAAACGGCGGCGCGACCGCGGCCTTCAACGAAGCCGTACGAACCGTCAACGGAAAGCGCGTCGTCGAGGTGGCACCGTTCCCGGCGCATATGAAGCACACCATCGGCGTCATAAAGAAGCCCGTCGAGTACCCGAACGAAGTCGCCGTGGTGTCCATCGAAACGAACGACGGCCTCGTGGATTGCTACGGGACTCTTTGGTACCACCCGACGGCCTGTAATCCTTCCGACTTTGGACGGGCAGTCCGCTACCGGACGTGGATCGTGCTCATGGGTGGCAAGTGGTTCGCGTGCGCCAGCCACCTATCGGCGAAGTCCTGTACTCCAATCATCGTCGACGGCAAGCTGCGCCCGATTCCCGGCTCGGAGGAGTAAGCGCCATGTTTGCTCAGCTGGGTGCCTGGCTCACGACGTTCCTGACCGGCTACGTCGCGACGGTCGTCGGAACGCTGGCAGCAGCCTTGACGCCGATTGCGCTGATCTGGCTGACTGTCTACATCGCCAACTATGGCTATGCGGTAACGCGCGGGGAGGCATCAGACCCGTTCTCGACGTTCGCCTGGAAGATGGTGAAGATGATGTTCATCATCGCCTTCGCGCTCAGTGCCGCGCGATTCATGGCCGTCGTGTTCAGCACGGCAGACGGACTGCAGGATGGCATGGCGGCAATCTTCTTGCGTGGCGGCCGGTTCAGCGCCTCTGCCCCTGCAACAGTGTTCGGCTCGCTTGATGCAGCCAACGACCAAGCCAACGCGCTGCTTGTTGCCCTCTGGACGGACGCCGGGATCACCCGGCTCGACCTCGTGGTTGCTTCAATCCTCTTCGCTCTGGGAACGATCATTTTCTTGGTGCTGGGTGCCTTTGTCGCCTTGCTTTCGAAGGTGATTCTTGCTTTCACGATGGCGATCGGACCCATCGCCGTCCTCTGTTTGATGTTCAAGGTGACAGCCAAGTTCTTCGACGCCTGGCTGTCGACAGTGATGAGTGCGGTGGTGCTGTCCTGGTTCGTTTTCTTCGCGTTGGGGCTTTCTTTCTTCGTTGCACAGCAGCTCTTGTTGACGATGGACGCTTCCCGGGCGTTCTCGGCCGACGGCACGGTAGCTGCGCTCAAAGCGGCCGCGACATATCTCGTCTTCATGCTGCTCCTCGCGATCCTTCTATATCAGGCGCCTCACTTGGCTTCGGCGCTAACCGGGGGGGCCTCTGTTCGGACCGGCGGAGCAGTGGCGGCCGGCTATGCGATGTCCCGCGTGATCGGAGGCAGGAACAGCGGTGGCGGCGGCGCCGGCGGTGGCACCGCTGGTGCAGGCGGCGGCTCTATCGGCCGTGGCGCAGGCACTGCATACGTCGCAGGCCGCGCAGTCGCCGCCTATCAACGTGTCGCTCGACGCGGCAATCGGATCTAGCTCATCAACCAACTCCAGGCACAGCCATGAAACCTCTCTCGAGCCTTCTCGCCCGCGCCGCTCTCTGCACTTCGATGCTCTTTGGCGCGAACGCAGCCCATGCGGGCATTCCTGTCATCGACGTGGCCGCCCTCGTGCAGGCCGTGCAGGAGGTCATGCAGTCGATCCAGCAGGTCACCAATCAGGTTCGACAGATCGGGCAACTGCAGTCGCAGCTCGAGGCGGTCACCGGAGCACGCAACCTCGGCACGATCCTGAACAACCCGGCCCTTGAGAACTACATCCCTGCCGACGCGACCAACGTCCTCGGCAACGTCCAGAGCAACGGCTACGCAGGCTTGATCGGCACGGCGCGCACGCTTCGCGACGCGCAGATGACATACAACTGCTTGAACCTTGCAGGCGGTGCTCGCACGCAGTGCCAGTCGTCGCTGGGTATGCCCTACCAGCAAAAGGCGCTGATGCAGGACGCCATGAATGCAGCGCGCGGCCGGATCGCTCAGATCCAGGGTCTGATGCGCCAGATCGACGCGACGCCAGACCAGAAGGCCGTGAGCGAGATCCAGGCGCGCATCACGGCCGAAAACGCGATGCTGCAGCACCAGACGACGCAGATCAATCTCGCTCGCGGCATGGCCGAAGCGGAGGCACGAATCGCCGAGTCCAAGGCCCGCGAAGCACAAATGCAGCAGGCCAGCCGTACTGGCCGGCTTGAGGACTTTGTGCCCCGTCTGTAGCCGTCGCCTTCAATTCGCCGACCCGGGAGCCCCCATGAGCGCCACCGCCACCGCTGAAGTGCTTCCCCGCACGCAGAAGGCCTTGAAGACTATCGCCGAGGCCAGAAGCTGGGATTCGACCGTGCAAGATCTCCGCGCAAGGTCGGAGTCTCGCGCCTGGATGGTCGCAGGCGGATCGATCGCGCTGGCACTCCTTGGCTTCAGCCTGGCGCTCTTTCAGGCAACACGGCCCATCCCGGCTCCTGTGCCCATCGTCGTCGATCGCACGACCGGCGAAACCATGGTCGTTCCCGGCTTTGATGAGAACTCCGTGCCTCGGATTTCCGCGATCGATCAGCACAACGCGGCCGTATTCGTGCGCGCGTACGAGAGCTACTTCTTCAACCTTCTCAAGCGCGACTACGACCAGGTCGCGCGCATGTCGACACAGGAGGTTTTTGCTCCCTACGGCGCGAAGTTCGCCGGCGACGCCGCCATGCAGACCAAGCTCGGCACCACCTGGGAGCACCGCGTCTCTGTTGTCTCAGTCCGCATGTCGACCACGACGAGTCCTGGCCGCAACGGAGAGGCCATCGTCACCTTCGACAAGGAGATCAAGAGCAGCCAGGGTATGACGCCGACGACGACCCGCTACGTAGCCACGGTCCGCTTCGAATACCGCCCGAGGTCGATGAAGAAAGATGTCGATCGAATCGAAAACCCGTTTGGCTTTGTGGTGC
>JBDTWV010000428.1:0-3187 GCA_040006495.1 Dokdonella sp. | reverse complement strand
GGGCAAGGTGCCAGGTAACGCCTGGGCGGCGCAAGCCGACGGAAAGTGCAACAGAGAGCAAACCGCCGAACGATGTCGCAAGACATGCGTGGTAAGGGTGAAACGGTGCGGTAAGAGCGCACCGCGAGTCTGGCAACAGACCGGCACGGCAAACCCCACCTGGAGCAAGACCAAATAGGGGAGCTATGACGTGGCCCGCGTCGCTCCCGGGTTGGATGCTTGAGCCCTGCGGCGACGCAGGGCCTAGAGGAATGGCTGCCCACGACAGAACCCGGCTTATCGGCCGGCTCCCACTTTTTCGATCCCGCCTGCTTGACGTGTGTCGTGCACGTTCAAGCAGGCCGCAGCGCCGCGGTCGGATGGCGGGAGCAGCGATTGCTACCGTCAAGTGTACGAAAGCCATCGCGCCTTCCGGCGCTCCCACGAAAGGCCCGCGGCGGCGGCGAACGCATCGTTGGGTGGGAGCAGCGGAAGCCGCGATGCTCTCCGGCACGTGCATGAACGGCGTCGCGCCACTGCGGCGGTTTGATTTTCACCCCTGCCGAATCCTCTGCCGTGCGCAGTCAATGACTTGCCACGCACACCTCGGGTGATTGCTTATAAGCCCATGTTTTTGCGCATCAACGCACGGCACACACACTTGCGAAAAGTGTGCTTTTTCGCCCGGATTTTCCTTGACAGACCACTACTTGCGTCCTACTGTGGTTTGAAGTGGTTTTTCGTGGTGGATCGTGGGTTATGTTCCAAGGTGAAACAGCCGTCACGCTTGACGACAAGGGCCGGGTAGCCATTCCCGCCGCCCATCGGGAACTCGTGGCCAGCGCGGGTAACCGGTTGGTCGTCACCTACAACCCGTTCGAGTCCGGCTGTCTGTGGATTTTTCCGCGGGACGAGTGGGAGCGCGTTCGCGATCAGGTCAATGCGCTGCCGAGCGTCAAGAAGGTGCATCGCGCGCTGCAGATGAAACTGGTCGGTGCCGCCACATTCGTCGAACCCGATGGCAACGGCCGCATCCAGTTGCCGGCCAGCCAGCGTCTCGCGACCGGCATCGAGAAGCGCGCCGTCCTGCTCGGGATGGGCACCAAATTCGAGCTGTGGGGCGAGCAGGCGCATCTGGCCAAGATTCGCGAGACGATCGGTGAGGATGAAATCACGGAGGACATGAACGAGCTGAAGTTGTGAGCAGGGCCGCGCGGATGGGCACGCCACAAGGGCAACACGTTCCGGTGATGTTGGCGGAGGTGCTGGAAGGCCTTCAGGTAAAAGCGAATGGAATCTATCTGGATGGCACGTTTGGACGCGGCGGTCACGCGCGTGAAGTGTTGCAGAGGTTGGGCAGGGATGGCCGTTTGTTGTTGATGGATCGTGATCCGGAGGCAATCGCATCCGCGCAGCGCGAGTTCGAGGCGGATGCGCGGGTTGTGATCCGGCACGCGAATTTCGCGGAGATGGGCGAGTGGTCGCACGCGTTGGTGGGGCTCGATGGCGTGTTGCTCGATCTGGGCGTGTCGTCGCCGCAGCTCGATGATGCGACACGCGGATTCAGCTTTCAGAACGAGGGGCCGTTGGACATGCGCATGGACCCGACGCGGGGATTGAGCGTGGCGCAATGGCTGGCGACCTCTGGCGATGCAGAAATTGCCGATGTGTTGTGGCGGTTTGGCGAGGAAAAAATGAGTCGTCGCATCGCGCGCGCAATTGTCGAAAGTAATCTTGAACGGCCGTTGGCGACCACACGCGACCTCGCCGAGCTCGTCGCAAAAACCATCGGCTATCGCGAACGCCACAAACATCCGGCGACGCGCACGTTCCAGGCACTGCGCATCCATATCAACGATGAACTCGGCGCACTGCAGCGTGGTCTTGAGGGCGCGCTCGCGTGCCTGAAGCCGAGTGGACGCCTGGCCGTGATCAGTTTCCACTCGATTGAGGACCGCGTGGTCAAGCAGTTCATCCGCGGCGAAGTCGTGCGCAACGTGCGCCGCGGTCCACCGCCGCCGGAATCCGCGCCATCGGCGCTGGTTGCCATCGGCAAAGCACAGTTTGCCGGTGACGCCGAGGTTGGGGCGAATCCGCGCGCACGCAGCGCTGTGCTCCGCGTCGCGGAGAAACGCGCGTGATCGCGCGCACGCTGGCATTCTCCTTCCTGCTGATGCTCGCCGTGGCCAGCGCGATCGGCGTTGTGTATGCGCGGCAGCAAAGCCGCGTAGCGTTCATCACGCTGAGCCAGCTCGGCAACGAGCGCGACAATCTGAATTTCGAATACGGCCGGCTCCAGCTAGAACAGGCGACGTGGGCGGAGAACAACCGAATCGAGCAGATTGCGCGTGGCAAACTCGGCATGGTTTCGCCCGGCGTCACCGAAACCGTGGTGATCAAACGATGATCAACCAGCGCCGACAGCCGCCGAACCCACGCACGCGCCTGTATGTCGTGCTCGGCATGCTCGGCCTTGCATCCAGCGCGCTGGTCGTGCGAGCGGTGGATCTTCAGGTCGTACGCAAGGATTTTTACCAGAGTCAGGGCGACGCGCGCTATCTGCGCGACATTCCGATCAAGGTGTCGCGCGGCACGATCTTCGATCGCAATGGTGAGCCGCTCGCGGTGTCGACGCCGGTTGAGTCGATCTGGGCCAATCCACCTGAACTGCTCGATCACGCTGATCGCATTCCTGAACTGGCCAAAGCGACCGGCCTTGATGCGGATGCACTGAAGGAAAAGCTGGAGCGCTATTCGGGCAAGGAATTTGCCTACATCAAGCGTCACCTGAATCCCGATGATGCCCAGGCGATCATCAACCTGGAAATTCCCGGCGTCGCCAGCCAGCGCGAATTTCGTCGCTACTATCCGAGCGGCGAAGTCATGGCGCACGTGCTTGGCACAACCAACATCGATGACCACGGCCAGGAAGGGCTCGAACTCGCGTTCGACGGCTGGCTGGCGGGTCAGGCCGGCACCAAGCGCGTGATTCGCGATCGCCTCGGCCATGAGGTCGAGAACGTTGAGCTCGTGCGCGAGGCCAAGCCCGGCAAGGATCTGACCCTGTCGATCGATCGTCGTATTCAGTATCTCGCCTACCGTGAGCTGAAGACCGCGCTGCAGGAGCATCACGCGGCATCCGGCTCGATGGTGATCCTCGACGTGCCGACCGGCGAGATTCTCGCGATGGTCAACCAGCCGTCGTTCA
>JBDTWV010000427.1:0-3194 GCA_040006495.1 Dokdonella sp. | reverse complement strand
AATTTCCTGCCGTGCGGCTGCCGGGGCGTCCCGTAGGCTGCGCAGAGCCTGCTGGCCTTACCTTGCGCGATCGCGCATCCGCCGCACTCCGCGCATCGATGGCGCGATTGCGATGGCGACCGGTTGATGTGCTGAGGAAAGAAGGGCGCCCTCGCACCGCTTGGAGCAGGTCTCGAGTGAGTCGGAACGCCGCATTGCCTGTCACTGCGAAACCGAAGCGAGGTTGTCGCCCGCGGCACCCACAAAAAAAACGTCTATGTGTACCTATAGGCGAAGGATCGACGGGCAGTAACCACGTCCACCCTTGTCGCCGCGACCCGCGCTCAAAAAAAACAGCCCCGCACGGGGCGGGGCTGTTGGATGACTCGGTTGGCGAATCGCGCGGGGCGTTACGCGACCTTGCGCTGATGCGTCCTTTCGTTCATCACTTCAATGATCTTCGACGTAAAGATCGGCAGATCCTTCGGGGTGCGGCTGGTGACGAGTCCATTGTCGACGAGTACCGCTTCATCCACCCACTTCGCACCCGCGTTCTCAAGATCCTTGCGAATCGTCGGCACCGAGGTCAACGTGCGACCCTTCACGAGACCCGCATTGATAAGTAGCCATGGCGCGTGGCAGATCGCCGCGAGCGTCTTGCCGGTTTTCGCGAAATCGCGAATGAACGTCAACGCTAGTTCGTTCGTACGCAGTTTGTCGGGGTTGAACAGACCGCCCGGCAAGACCAACGCGTCGTAATCGCTGACGTGCGCTTCGCTCAAGTTCTTGTCGACCTTGACCGTGGCGCCCTTCTCGAAGTGCTTGAACCCCTGGATCACGCCCGTTTCCGGCGAGATCACGTGCACCGTCGCACCGGCACCCTGGAGCGCCTTCATGGGCTCAGTCAGTTCGGATTCCTCAAAGCCATGCGTGGCGAGGATGGCGACCTTGGTGTTGTTGATATTCATGTTCATACGGTTACTCCTTGGTGACTGCCAGCAGACATCGCTGACACGCCGCCAATATAGCGAACCCCACTTGAACCTAAGCGTAAGCCCTTGAATTTATTTAACTTCATGTTCAGACGTTCCTGAGGACCTGATGTATAGACTCTTCCGTACACTGCTGTTCGGCCAGAGAACCGTTGGGCATCCGTCGATCGTCACGGCCGGCGTGGAGCGATGCATCGGTCCCGGAGCACCGCGATTCCATCTCGATCAGCGCGCCATATAAAACGGGTGACCACGACATGGCTTTTGCGGTGAACGGATCGCGATGGCGCATACGCGTGGCGCTCTCCGGGCAGGCTTGCGCTCGCGCACGAACGAAAGCGCTGGTCAGTGCAAACGAAAGCACACTTTGAGCCTGAGACGGCCTGTGCAAGCAGCGCCAATGACGGGCAATTGGAGTTCAACCCAGCGGCGGGTAGGATCAGCGCTCAGTTGCCATGTCTGCCAAGGGGAATACCGATGAATACGTCAGATCGACATCATTCAATCATCGCCCGCCGCATTGTGTTGGCTGCGGGATTTGTCACCTTGTTGGCCGCAGCGCCTGCATCGCTTGCAGCGACACCCGACATGACGGCCATTCGTCATGAGATCACCAAACAGCACGATGCCTCAGTCAAACGCCTGCAGGAGTGGATCGCATTGCCGTCAATCGCGGCGGAAAACCTCAACTCGCGCGAGGGCGTCGAGTACATGGCGCAGCTTGCGCGCGATGCCGGGTTCCAGAAAGTCGAGATACTCGATACCGATGGCAAGCCGGGCGTGTTCGCGACGCTGGATGCCGGCGCGGCCAAGACGGTCGGGCTGTACTTCATGTACGACGTCAAGCAGTTCGACCCGAAGGAATGGAGTTCGCCTCCACTGGAAGCAAAAATCGTCGCCAAGCCGGGCATCGGCAAAGCGATCGTCGGCCGCGGCGCGGTCAACCAGAAGGGTCCGGAGTCGGCATTCCTTGCCGCCCTGCATGCGATCAAGGGCGCGGGCAAGAAGGTGCCGGTCAATCTCGTGTTGGTCGCCGAGGGCGAAGAAGAGATCGGTTCGCCGCATATCGGCCAGCTCGTGCATCGGCCCGAGGTGGAGGCAGCGCTAAAGAAGACCGTCGGCGTGTTCATGCCGGCGGCGTCGCAGGATCTCGATGGACTGGTCACCGTCAGCCTCGGTGCGAAAGGCGTCGTTGAACTCGAACTGGTTTCGAGTGGCGAGAAGTGGGGCCGCGGCCCAAGCAAGGACATTCATTCCTCGCTCAAGGCGATGGTCGACAGCCCGGCCTGGCATCTGGTCAAGGCGCTTACCACGCTGGTCTCGGCCGACGGCAACACGATTACCATCGACAACTATCCGATCGCACCGCCGATCAGCGCTGAAGACAAGGCGATGATCGCGATTGCGGCGTCGAAGCGTAGTGAAGCGAACGCCAAGAAACAGTTCGGCGTGCAACACTGGATCGACGATCTGCCATGGCAGGCGGCGAATGAACGCCTCGTCTCGCAGCCGACCTTCAACATCGAGGGGCTGGTCGGCGGCTACACCGGACCGGGCGGCAAGACCGTGCTGCCGCATCGCGCCGTCGCCAAGATCGACATGCGCCTCGTACCGGGCATGACGACCGACGCCGCGATCGCTGCGCTAAAGGCACATCTGGCCAAACGCGGCTTTGGCGACATCGAGGTCAACGTCAGCGGCGGCTACAACCCAACCAGTACCAAGGCAAGCTCGCGCTTGATCCAGGCACAGTTGGCCGTACTCAAGCGCGACGGACTCGATCCGCTGATGTGGCCGCGCAATGCGGGCTCCTATCCCGGCTTCGTGTTCACCGATGCGCCGCTCAGCCTCGCCTCCGGCCACTTCGGCCTCGGCCACGGCAGCGGCGCGCACGCGCCTGACGAGTACTACGTTATTGAATCGTCGAATCCGGCTGTGCAAGGCTACGACGGCGCGGTTATGTCGTTCGTCGAGTATCTGTACGAGTTGGCGAAGTAGACGCTCGAGCATGCCGTGAGATCTCCGCGACGCGCACTCTCGAAAACCAGGTGTGACCCTGTCGAACGCCACGGACCCAACCGCTATATTGCTCATGCGCCCGATTGGGGCATCGGACGGCACCGATCGGACGCGCACAGAAGCCAGCTATCGTGCGGGCTTTTGAATGATTTCGGTTTCCAACGAGACGCCGTGGAACCACCACTTGGTGCCGGCACCCGGATT
>JBDTWV010000426.1:0-3222 GCA_040006495.1 Dokdonella sp. | reverse complement strand
GTAATTTCGCACGGGGCACCTGCGGCCGGAACATGATTTTCAGCGCAGCAGTATACCGGCTGCGACAGCCCGGGCGCATCCGGGCCGAGAGCGAGATGCTGCTTGCAGGCCGACAGCAGCATCAGTACGCGATCTTCCCTGTACGCGAGCGCCCAGCGCCACACGGGTATCATGGATGTATCTTTTCGACCCAGCCAATTTCCCATGGCCCAACTCCTCATCCGGCCGCGTCGCATGCGTCGCGACGACTTTTCCCGGCGCCTGATGCGCGAAACAGTGCTCACGGCGAACGATCTGATCCTGCCGGTGTTCGTGCACGAGCTCAGCGAGCCGGCGCCGATCGCCTCGATGCCGGGTGTTGAACGATTGTCGATCAACGGCCTGCTCGCCATGGCCGAGCGCGCGTGCGAGTTGAGGATTCCGGCGCTGGCGCTGTTTCCAGTGGTGGCCCCCGGCTGCAAGTCGCTGGATGCCTGTGAGGCGTGGAACGAAGACGGGCTGGTGCAGCGTACGGTGCGCTCGCTCAAATCACGTTTTCCCGAACTAGGCGTGATCACCGACGTCGCGCTCGATCCGTACACCACGCATGGGCAGGATGGATTGATCGACGATAGTGGTTACGTAGTCAACGATCGCACCGTGGATGCGTTGGTGCGGCAGGCCGTGAGTCACGCGCAGGCCGGCGCGGATATCGTCGCGCCGTCGGACATGATGGACGGCCGCATCGGTGCGATCCGCAATGCGCTCGAATCGGCCGACCTAGTGCATACGCGCATTCTCGCGTATGCGGCGAAATACGCATCCGGGTTCTATGGCCCGTTCCGTGATGCTGTGGGCAGTGCTGGCAATCTCGGCAAGAGCAACAAATTCAGCTATCAGATGGACCCGGCCAACGGCGACGAGGCGCTGCGCGAAGTTGCCTTGGATCTGGAACAAGGCGCCGACATGGTGATGGTGAAACCGGCGCTGCCGTATCTGGATATCGTGCGACGGGTGAAGCAGCAATTCGGCGCGCCGACTTTCGCTTATCAGGTCAGTGGCGAATACGCGATGTTGAAAGCCGCGGCGATCAACGGCTGGTTGGATGAGAAGACCTGCGTGTTGGAGGCGTTGACCGCAATTCGCCGCGCCGGCGCCGATGCGATCCTGACTTACTTCGCGCTGGACGCTGCGCAGTGGTTGCGCGAGGACGCGTGAGTCGCGCCGCGCAATACCGCCTGCGTGGGCGTTCAGGCGCATTGCAATTCAGCGACGCACGTGTGGCAGGAACGCGATCCTTGCGCAGCGCAATTTTTTCCGTCGCATGAACCCGCGCTACGCGCTGTTCGGTCACCCGGTCGCGCATTCGCTTTCGCCGCAAATTCATGCGCAATTCGCGCAGCAGTTCGGCATCGCGATGGACTACGTGGCGATCGATGTCGCGCCCGATGCCTTCGCGCAGACGCTGCAAAAGTTCGCCGATGATGGCGGTTGGGGCGGCAACGTCACCGTTCCACACAAGCAGGCCGCGTTTGCGCTGTGCGACTCGTTGAGCGGACGCGCACAGCGCGCTGGTAGCGTCAACACGTTGCTGCGAACCGAATCGGGTTGGCATGGCGACACCACCGATGGCATCGGCCTGGTGCGCGACCTCACGATTCGGCATGGATACGATCTGCACGGTTGTCGCGCCTTGTTGCTGGGCGCGGGCGGCGCGGCAGCCGGTGTTGCGCCGGCCCTGCTGGATGCGGGCGTGCGCGAATTGGTGATCGTCAATCGCACGCAGGCGAATGCCGCTGCGCTGGTGGCACGCATTGCCGAAGCTGGCAATGTGCGTGCGTGCGAGTGGAGCGAATTGACCGCACTCAGACCGTTCGAAATGATCGTCAATGCCACTTCGGCTGCGCGCGCAGTACAGCCATTGTCATTGCCTTCGTCACTGGCGAATTCGCAGACGCTGGCGGTCGATCTTGGCTATGGAAATGCCGCCGATGATTTCCTGTCATGGGCCACGACAGTGGGTTGCGAAGCCCGCATCGACGGCCTCGGCATGCTGGTGGAACAAGCCGCGGAAAGTTTCCTGCTATGGCACGGCTTGCGCCCGCAAACAAATTCGGTGCTTGCTCGCTTGCAAAATCTGGCTGGTACACGATGACCACCGTTCCCATGTCATCGACAGACAGGAACTACACACCCGCCCTTACCGGCTTGCGCGGCTTCGCGGCCGCGTGGGTTTTTGCATATCACGCGTGGCAGTTTTCCGGCGGACACGCGTTGGTCATCGGCCCGATCGATCTGACGCCATTGTTCGCGGGCGGCTATTACGGCGTCGATTTGTTCTTCGTGTTGTCAGGATTCCTGATCGGACGACCATTTCTGCTTGCGCGGATGCATGGTCAGGCGATGCCCTCGCTACGAACCTTCTGGACTCATCGCCTGCGTCGGGTGTTTCCGGCGTATCTGGTTCAGTTGGGCATCTTGCTCGCAATCGTGGGGGTACTGGAGCATGCCGAACCGCTATCAGTCGGACGGTTGTTCGGGCATCTCACGTTGACATTCAACCTTGTCGAAAATGATTCAGTAGTCAACCCGGTTTACTGGTCGCTTCCAGTCGAGTGGGATTTTTACATCGTGCTGCCTTTGCTTGCTTTGGGCTTTTGGCGACAACAGGCGATACCGTGGATCGTTCCCGCGATGCTCGGGTTCGCCATCGGTTTTCGGATCTTGTGCTGGCAGTTGCTGTTTGTGACGCCTCCTAACGGAGACTTGTTTCGCTGGACGCTGCAATTGCCCGCTCGAATCGATCAGTTGGTCATTGGCATGATGGCGGCGTGGATAGCGCTGCACTGGCCCGGGCTATCCAAACGGAGATCGCGTTTCTGTGTTCTCGTCGGAACCATCTTGCTGCTTGCCTGCGTCTGGGTGAGTGTGGCCAAGGGCGACGACTTTGATCCACGCCGCCTGCCTTGGGCCTATTTCGCTCAGACATTGGCCGCGATTGCATTCGCGTGCCTGATCTATGCGGCCGCCAGCGGCTCGCAAATCATGCACACGATATTTGGCAATCCGGCGTTGCGCTGGCTCGGCACGATCAGTTTCAGCCTGTATTTATGGCACTGGATCATTCTCAATCGACTGCAGCCATTGCATCTCGCCACCACGACGATGCTGGCAATTGCTATTGCAGGATCACTGGCAGTCGCTTGGCTGTCATGGCGTTTCGTGGAACGTCCCTGCGCCGCG
>JBDTWV010000425.1:0-3244 GCA_040006495.1 Dokdonella sp. | reverse complement strand
CGGGCACGACATAGGCCGCTGGATACACCAGGATCGAGACGAGCTGGGGGTAGTAGTCGGTCTGACGGTGAAGCAGCAGCATGCACCCCTGCGCGGCGATCGTGACCCTCACTTCATCCGTGATCTGCAAACCACCGCACCCCTCGAAGCGCTTCTCCGCCACAAAGACCTGAACGTGTCCGGCGAGTTCGTCCTGATCCTGAGGGGACAGCGAGGTCGCGTAGGGGACGAGCGTCTTGATGATCGCACGCCACTCGGCCGGAAGGGGCCGGCGGCGGAGGGCCTCACGGCGGCGCCGTTTCAACCACCCGAACATCGACCTCGGCTCCCGTCGCACGTGCCACAGGCGCGCACGGTGATCGCATCCACGATTCGAAGCCTCCTCACATCCATCCGCTCGGTCGAACTCGAACGGACGCCGCGAACGATCTCACGGATTGTCTTCCAGCGTGAAGCCGATCTTAATCGTGACCTGCCAATGAGCGATCCGACCGTTGTCGATGTCTCCGCGCGTCTCGACCACTTGAAACCAGCGAAGGCCTCGTACGCTCTGTGCCGCCTTGGCAACCGCGTTGCGGATGGCATCTTCGGTTCCGGTCGTCGATGACCCCACGAGCTCGATGGTCTTATAAACGTGGTCCACGTGGATCCTCCCTCAAAATGTCACAACAGGCATCTGACACCGAGTGCGCCGCCGTCCGGTGCAGGCGGCCTACGGCCGCTTGGCGACAGTCGCGCCCGAACTGTGCCGGAGATGGTGGCTTTGGAATGTGGCGGAGCCGGATCCGGATGGAACAACACTCCGCATCCTGCTCCGAGCAGCGTGGCGACGAGGAGGCCGGCGATGGCTGCGCGCATCCACGTGGGGTGTAGCGCGTGACGTGCCTCATGGTTGTTGTTGTCGGTTGGCATGACAGCCTTCAATCGCAACGATCACAGTTCTGTGGAATGGTTGCCGGTGCAATCTGCACGCAAGGATTTATGAACGCCTGGCAGGAGAGGTTGATGCGACGACGGGCCGGCTTGATTCGGCGCCTCACCAAATGTCGCGTCTTCGGAGGGGCAATGCACCTCAAGGTGCGGAAAAAGATCGCGGTGGTCACGGGTCGACTACCTCCACAAGAAAAACGCGCGGCGGTGCCAGCCTCAAGCCTCATCGTCGCGCGCCGGCGTCCTGGACAGATGCACGTCGAGGGTTGACCCGGGGACCACCTCGAAGGTCGCCGAGGCCAGGCGAACGCGGTGGTCCGACGTGTCCACCTCCTCGAGAATGCGAGTGTAGAGATGGTCCTTCATCCAGCGGCGTTTCCGATAGTCGACGACGTAGCGGATGGTGAATTCGATCCAGTTGTCGGTGGCTCGCAAGGTAATCATCGGCTCGACGTTGGCTTCTTCGAGGCGATACTGCTGAACCATATGGAGCCACGATGTCTTCACTTCCGCCGCGTAGCCGACCAGGACTTCGTCCACAATCCGGCGGAGCATGTTCCTGGCAAACTTCCAATCGGAGCCGTATTTGACCGGCAGCGTGATCTCGTCCCACAGGAACGGGAAGTCGGCCGAGTAATTGAAGACCGGATCTTTGAAAACGACGCTGTTGGCCACGCGCACGACGCGTCCGGTGTACAGATCGGACGCGACCCATTCGCCGACTTCCATCAGCGTGGTGCGCAGGATTGACACGTCGATGACATCGCCGCGAATCCCGCCGAGCTGCACGCGATCTCCCGGCGAGTAGAAGCGTCCGACCGACACGGCCATCCACCCCGCGACGCTGGCGATGACCTCCTGCAGCGCGAACGCGATGCCGGCACCGGCCACACCGAACGCAACCGTGAAACCCCCGAGGCGGTCGCTGAACATCGTGGCGACCACGGCAATCGTGACGATGTAGCCGAGAAAGGTCACGACCTTCCTGGCGCGGTAGCGCGTGTCGACATCGCGCACGTAGCGGCCGAGCGCCCGCTGCGCGTATTTGACGACGGCGAACATGATCGCCACCGTGACTGCGATCGCCACCAACCGGCCGATGGTCGGGTCGAACAGCCAGCGCCTTACGAGTTCTTCAGACATAAGCGGCTGCCGCAGCCCCGGCCTGCAGTGTAACGCACCGGACCGACATATGATGCGGTGACGTGAAGACGGCGATCCCCGCGGTCACGATTCGATCAGCGGTTGGTGTTGACCTTGCGTGTCGGGGTCGGGAGCTTCACGGCGCCCGAACGTGCGGCCGTTGTCAACCAGCGGCTACGTGAGCTTGCGCGCGCGGGCAGCCGCGACGTATCGAGCGCCGCGGTGCAGGAGTCGGACGTCGGGTTGCTGGTGCTGGTGGGTGCCACGCGCCACCCGAATTGCGGGTGTCGTCGAGCAGGTGAGCTCCAAACCGCGCTCGATGATTGGTACGTCTCGTATCAGATCAATGCCTACACGAACCAGGCCAACCGCATGGCCACGATTGTGTCGGAGCTGCACCAGCGGATTCAGGATGCGTTCAACGAGGCCGGCGTCGAGATCACGTCGCCGCACTATCTCCAACTGCGGGACGGGAACGCCACGACGATTCCGCCGCAGTATCCGGCCGCGCAAGGGACGTCGAGCCGGTTTCTCGTGGACGCACGGGCCTCCGCCGCCCGAGAGTGACGATCACTGCGTCTAGTGATTCCGAAGGGGCGCTAGCGACCGGTAATGGCTCAATCATTACCGGTCACAACGTGGAACGCAGAACACGCGGAACTCACGAACCACCGCCGATACGACTTCGCCCGCGATCACATTCAACAGCTGACTCGCGGCGAGAATCGGGCCGCGGCGTCGTCCGCCGATACCGGATCAGCCGTCGACGGCGAAGACCTCCAGCTCGGTGTCGCGCCCGCGCAGGGTGACGCCGCCGAGTGAGGTCAGGGTGAACGCGTCGCCAAGTTGATCGCGGGTGTGGCGCGAGATGACAATCTGGTCGGGTTGCGTCACCGACGACTCGATGCGCGCCGCGGTGTTGACGACGTCGCCGAGCACGGTGAACTCGCGGCGCTTGGGCGATCCGATGTCGCCGGTCAGGGCGCGGCCGCTGTCGATCGCGATCCGCATCCGGATCGGCGGGCCGCCACGCTCAGCGTTCATCCGCGCCAGTTCGCGGCGCATGGCGACCGCCGCGCTCACCGCTTTCAGCGCGTGATCGGCCTGCTCGAACGGCGCGCCGAAGACGGCGAGGATCGCATCGCCGATGAACTTGTCGAGCGTGCCATCG
>JBDTWV010000424.1:0-3260 GCA_040006495.1 Dokdonella sp. | reverse complement strand
TTGCCGTCCGCGCGCATGCGGTTCAAACCCGCACCGGTTCCAACCCACAAGCTGCCATCGCGCGTGCGCCTTACGGTTTGGACGAAATTGCTCGACAGGCTGTCTGCGTCTGCAGAATCGTGCATGTAGCGAGCAATCACTCCGCCGCCAAGATCAAAATGGACCAGGCCGCCCCCTTCGATGATCCCCATCCACAACGTGCTATCCGTATCGACAAAAACGCTGAGCACCGGTCGCGCGGGCAGCGTGCGGGGATCGCCGGTGACGGGTTCAATCTGGGTGAACGCGCGCGAGCGCGGATCATTGATGCAGAATCCGTTGATCCAGGAACCGACGATCAGAACCCCATCGCGATCCTGAAACAGGCTGTAAAGGCGATTCGCCGGAATGCTGCCGGCTCGCCCTGCAACATGCTCGAATCGGCTAAATCGACCGCTCGCCGTATCCATCCGGGCCAAGCCGTGGGCATTGCCGGCAATCCAGAGTGAGCCGGCTTGATCGAAGAGCAGCGCACGCACTGAATCGTCGTGCAAGGTCGTGGCTGGATCGCCGTTCGGAGCGTTGCAGTAATGCGCACGTTCAACCCCATCGGGGCCGAAGTGATACAGCCCCGCCTCCGCGGAGCCGACCCACACGTCACCATCTGGCGCCTGCACCAGTGCGTACACATCCAGTGATCCACCGCTTGCCGCTCGCCATTCATGCAGCGTGCTGCCGCTGGTGTCGAACTGCCACACCCCATCGAGCGAACCGAGCAGCAGGCTGCCATCGCGCAATTGGATCATGCTGCGCACCATGCGTAGCGGCCGTCGTTCACCGAGCGCTGAATCGCGCACGACGCCACTGGCGCGATCGATCCACTGCAGCTGGCCACCTGTGCTCGCAACCCACAACCGTTTGTCCCGATCCAGCAACAGCGCAGCGATGTTGTTGGACGCCAATGCACCGGCACCGGGATGCGCCGGATTGGCACGATAGGCCTTGAAGCGATCGAGATCGGGATCGTAGTGATTGAGGCCCCCGCCCAACGTGCCTACCCACAGGCCGCCATCATCATCGGCGACGAGCGCCGTGATGTGATTGTCCGATAGCGACCAGACATCACTGCGATCGTGCCGATAGGCCTTGAAACCGTAGCCATCGAAACGTGCCAGACCATCCTGTGTGCCGATCCACAGGAAACCCGTTGTGTCTTGTGCGAACGCGCGCGCGGTGGCTTGGGGCAAACCCTCGGTAGTGCCGAAACTGCGGAAGCGGATGTTGGAGATGCCCGGCACGTCACCGGCATGCGCGAGCCCGCAGGTCAGCAACACGCTCGCCACGACCGAGATGACCCACCGCGCGACCCTTGCCATCGCAAGCCCCCTGTAGCCCGCCAGAACACAGGCTAGCCCGATGTCGGCGTGTCGACAAGCCTCGAACAATTGCCGCTGCACAACACCTCGCGCATAATCGGACGATAGCGTCGGTGAAGCCGTTGCTTCGCCCGAATTCATCACCGGAGACCTGCATGTCCGATATCGTCATCGTCGGTGCCAAGCGCACCGCCATCGGTTCCTTCCTCGGCCAATTCAGCGGCGTGCCGACGACCACTCTCGGCGCCACCGCAATCAGCGCAGCGCTTGAACAAAGCCATGTGGCTCCTGGCGACGTCTCGGAAGTCATCATGGGTTGCGTGCTGCCGGCCAATCTCGGCCAGGCGCCGGCACGTCAGGCAGCGCTCGCTGCGGGTCTGCCCGCCTCGACCGGCTGCACCACGATCAACAAGGTCTGCGGTTCGGGCATGAAAGCGATCATGCTCGCTCACGACCTGATCAAGGCCGGTTCCGCCGACATCGTCGTCGCGGGCGGCATGGAGTCGATGACCAATGCGCCGCACATGATCCCGAACTCGCGCAGCGGTACCCGCTACGGCAGTTTCGAAGTCGTCGACCACATGGCGTGGGACGGCCTGACCAACCCGTATGACGGCAAATCGATGGGCGTGTTCGCCGAAAACTGCGCCGACAAGTACGGTTTCACGCGCGAGCAGCAGGACGCGTTCGCGATCGAATCGGTCAAGCGCGCGCAAGCGGCGATTGCATCCGGCGCATTCATCGACGAAATCGTGCCGGTCAAAGTCAGCACGCGCAAAGGCGAGGTCGAATATGCAACCGATGAGCAACCCGGAAAGTCCGACATCGCAAAAGTTCCGACCCTGAAACCGGCATTCCGCAAGGAAAATGGCACGGTCACTGCCGCGAGTTCGTCCAGCATTTCCGATGGCGCGGCCGCGACAGTGTTGATGAGCGCGGACAACGCAGCCAAGCGCGGCCTGAAGCCGCTCGCGCGGATCGTTGCGCACGCGACCCACTCACAGGAACCGGAATGGTTCACGACCGCCCCCGTTGGCGCAATCCAGAGCGTGTTGAAGAAGGCCGGCTGGAGCGTTGCGGACGTCGATCTGTTCGAAGTCAACGAGGCGTTCGCGGTCGTCGCCATGGCGCCGATGAAGGAACTCGGCGTAGCGCATGACAAACTCAACGTGCACGGCGGCGCCACCGCACTCGGTCACCCGATCGGTGCCAGCGGCGCGCGTCTCGTGGTCACCCTCATCAATGCGCTGAAACAGCGCGGCGGCAAGCGCGGCATCGCGACCCTGTGCATCGGCGGTGGCGAGGCGACTGCGCTGGCGATCGAACTGATCTGTATGGCCTTAATTTCACCAACAACGCGGGCATTGTCGCCTGCGACCAATGGCGGGCATCTTGCGTTTGCAAGGCATCCGCCTATCACCACAGAGGGAGGGAAAACATGACACTCAGCATGACGAACTTGACGCGTCTCGCACTTGGCGTTGCACTCGCGACCGCAATGGCAGCCTGCAGCGACAACGCGCAGCAGCAAGCCACCGATGCTGCCAATCAGGCGACCGCAGCCAGCGAGCAAGCCGCGGCCAATGCGAAGGTCGCCGCGCAGAACGCTGCGGACGCGACTGCTGCAGCCGCACAGAGGGCTGCTGATCAAGCGAAACAGTCCGCAGCCGATGCCGGCAGCGCGATGTCGTCGACTGCCGATCACGCAGCGGATTCCACCCAGAGCGCAGCCGACAAGGCCAAGATCGCTGCCGGCAACGCAGCTGATGCGACCAAGCAAGCTGCAAGCAATGCAGGCACCGCGATCAAGGAAGGCGCGACTGCCGTCGGCCAAGGTGCCGCTGCCGCAGGCCACGAGGTGAAGGAAGGAGCGAAGGCCGTCGGCCATGACATCGCAAACACCGC
>JBDTWV010000423.1:0-3267 GCA_040006495.1 Dokdonella sp. | reverse complement strand
GTTCCCCCACCGCAAAATACTGTCCTTGGAAAGTCAAGATCCGCGGCCGCTGTGTACAGTCGCGTGTTCATCCACTGGTTGTAGCGGGCCATCAGTTCGAAGTCGGGTTTGAGGGACATGGGTTTCCTGGGAGCATGAACGCCGCGCAAGCGTACCGTTTTTCGGTGGAATCACTCTCGCAAGACGCATCCAGGCCAGTGCCCTGAATGCGATTTGCTTTCCTCCGTTCCCCAAAACTTCCTACACTCGACTCGCGCCGCCGAATCCACGGGTGTGCCAAACAGGGAATGTAATGAACTCGATAGCAAGAACCGCAGGCACACTGTGCCTGGTGGCAGCGCTGGCTGCCTGCTCTTCCATGACGACGATCAGCTCGACCCACGACCAGACCCGGCTTTCGGTGAAACACACGACACCAGTAGTCCCGTCCACGCTGACGCTCAAGGACACCAGCTTCGGCAATTACGAGTTCAAGGCCGTCGCTCCAGGCAGCGATCCGTTCTACGGCATCCTGCCGCTGCGGTTCCATGGCGGCCGTCTCGCCATGGACATCCTGTTCTTTGCACCGGCGACGATGTTCAATCTGCGCGGCGTATTTCCGTTCTACGACATCGATGTCGACAAGGGCGTCATCCGCTACAAGATGAAAGCGAGCGATGCGTGGATGGAATACACACCCACCGCCGAGGAACGCGAACGCGCCCGCAACTTCTTTGGCGCCACGGCCAGCTAACCCACAAAGGGGCAGGTTCATTTACCGCATCTGGATTGATGAACCTGACCCTTTTTCTTCTGTTGACCTCGAAACGTGGAACGTTTCCGCCGATGCGAGTCAGCTTGCGAGCGCGCTGCTGAACCTGGCGATCGATGCCCGCGATGCCATGCCCGATGGAGGCAAGTTGACGGTCGAAACACGCAATCGGCGCCTGCGCAAGGGCGATCCTGCGCCCGGCCGCATGCACTGGAACCTGGCGACTATGTGGCGATCTGCGTCGACGACACCGGCACCGGCATCCCACAGGAAGTGATCGACCGCGCCTTCGATCCGTTCTACACGACCAAACCGATCGGCCAGGGCACCGGACTCGGCCTGTCGATGATTTACGGGTTTGCAAAACAATCGCAGGGGCATGTCGACAGAGATCGCGCAGATCGCGAAGATCCCTAGAAAGAGAAGTCCGATGCATTGAAGCGCAGGGTAGCCGCGACATACGCGCGGTGCACGAGCGGCGCGTAACGGTAGCCGGCAACTTCCCCACTCTGGTTGCGGTCAGCCCTGCGCCCGACGGCTGATCGCCAGGATCTGGCGGAACACAGCTTGCACGACATCAGCAGGCAAACCGTCCTCCTCCGCCCACTGACCGCGCTGTTCCAGCAGCGCCCGCTCACGATCGGCGTCAAGTACCGGCGCGCCCACGCTGCGCTTGGCCAGTGCCGCGCGGGCGCTGAGCTCACAGCGGCGTTGCAACAGCGCGACCAGTTCGCGATCCAGCTCGTCGATGTGCTCACGTACTTCAAGCAGCGCGGGTGAATGCTGGCCGAGACCGGGAATACCAGGGATGGCCAGCACGTTGCCGCCGACGGGCGCATCCGCCAAGCGCTGGTCAATCAGGGTCAGTGCCTCGATCAGGCGTTCGCGAGTTGCCGCAGCGTAAGGATTCTCCAGCTGGATCGCGTTGAACAGATGGCCCGCATCGGCGCGCACGGCAGCGATGGACGCGGCCAACGCGGCAAAGCTCGGCGGCGTCCAATGCAGGTCATCGCCCAGCCCCAGATCGAGCAGACCACGGGCAATGAAGAACGCCATCGCGTGCGTCAGTGCCATGTGCCGGTCATGGGCAGCCGGATCCATCGCGGTGACCTCGCTGCCGATCGACTCGAACAGTGCCCGCGCCTGCAGCGCAGCCAGGGGATGCCGGGAGCTCGGGCAAAGCACCGTTCGCAGCGGTTCCGCACGAGCCATGCTGAGCGGACCGAACAACGGATGGCTGCCAACATGCGGGATGGCATCACCCAGCAATTCATCCATCAACGCGCAGGGATGCTGCTTGACACTGCAGACATCCATCACCTGATGCTGGCTGCCCAGTTGCGGGCGCAGCTCACGCAGCACCGTCTCGAAGGCGCCAATCGGCACCGCGATGACAATCAGCTCGGAGCGCGCGAGCAAATCGGCGACGCTTGCCGCCGCATGCGCCGCGGGGACCGTATTTGCACTATCCCAGCCGAGCCACGCGTATCGACGCTCGGTCAGCAGCGCAGCAAACGCGGAGCCGAAGCGGCCGTAGCCGAGGATGCCAATACGCAAAGCATGGTTCATCAGGGTGGGTCTACCAAAAAGGGAATAGCCAATGAGTCACGCGAATACCGTTGTGGCCGGAGGCGGGTGTCGTTGACGTCCGTCAACCAGCAGCGCCAGCGACACATGGTACCGGCTCGGCCGGTCTGAGCACGACGATCACACAGCCCGCTTGCATCGCCGACCGGCAAGCGCGAGCTGCGCGACCCGTTGCCGATACCCAACCGCGCCCGGTTGCCACAGGCGCCGCGTATTCCAGCCGAAGCAGGACTCCGTCGCCGTACGCGTCAGCTCTTCTCGCCGAACTCCTCCCAGGCGCGCACTGCATCGGCTGCATACATCAGCGACGGCCCGCCGCCCATGTACACCGCCACCGCCAGCGTCTCGGTGAGCTGCTCGTAGCTGGCACCCATACGCAGCAGCGCCTTCACGTGAAAGCCGATACAGCCATCGCAACGCGTGGCCACGCCGATCGACAACGCCATCAACTCCTTGTCGATGGCCGACAGCACGCCCGGTGCCATCGCCGCCTGCGACATCGCCGAGAATCCCTCCAGCGTGCCTGGCTGCGCCGCCCGCAAGGTACCGATCGCCTGATTGAGATCCTGCGTAAGCTGCTTGAACGACTTGCTGGACATGAGGTTCGCTCCGAGTGGCGTGGGTACGATTCCAGTCTGGGGGCGATCCGGAGGCGCGGAAGTAGCTGCGACAGCGTGTCGCGGGTAGCGGTGCAAGGCGGCTTGACTTCGACGTCTCCCCCAAACTGAGTAGCACGAAGCTTTAGAGTCCGACCCCATGAGCTGAGGAGATCGGACGTGAAGAAGCGCTTTTCGGAAGAACAGATCATTGGCTTCCTGCGGGAAGTCGAGGCGGGGTTGCCGGTGAAGGAGCTGTGCCGTCGCACGGCTTCCCGGAGGCCAGCTACTACCTCTGGCGCAGCAAGTTCGGCGGCATGACGGTGTCCGAGG
>JBDTWV010000422.1:0-3278 GCA_040006495.1 Dokdonella sp. | reverse complement strand
CGGCGTGCAGATGCATCACCTAGACAGCCTCAAAGATATCGCGCCAGGGCATGAAATAATCTATGTGCCATCGCATCGCAGCCATATCGACTACCTGTTGCTGTCGTATCTTTTGTATACGCACGGCATCGTGCCGCCGCACATCGTGGCCGGCGTCAATCTCAACATGCCGCTGATCGGTCCGCTGCTGCGCAAGGGCGGCGCGTTTTTCATCCGCCGCAGCATGCGCGGCAGCAAACTGTATTCAACCGTGCTCAGCGAATACGTGGCGTTGCTGGTGGCCGAAGGTTTTTCGCTGGAATATTTCATCGAAGGCGGACGCTCGCGCACCGGCCGCTTGATGCAGCCCAAGTCGGGCATGCTGGCGATGACCGTGCAAGGATTCCTGCGTCAGCCGCGCAGGCCGATCGTGTTTCAGCCGGTCTATATCGGCTACGAAAAAGTGATGGAAGGCGGCAGCTATCTCGACGAGTTGTCCGGTCAAACCAAAGAGAAAGAAACCACGTGGGCATTACTACGCGGTGCGATTGGCGTGTTGCGCAAGCGCTACGGCAAAGTTGCGGTGAGTTTTGGTGAACCGGTGCTGCTCGATGACGTACTGAAATTGCATGCGCCCGACTGGCGCGAGCAGCCGATCAACGAAGACGAGCGACCGAAGTGGCTAGCCAGCGCGACCGACGATCTCGCCAATCGCATCCAGATCAACGTCAATCGCGCCGCCGACGTCAATCCGGTCAACCTGCTGGCGGTCAGCATCCTGTCCACGCCCAAGCGGGCGATGGCCGAATCCGACCTGATCGATCTGCTGGCGCTGTACAAGCGGTTGCTTGCTGCCGTGCCGTATTCGGATCGCGTCACCGTCACCGCGCTTGATCCGGCGGCGATCATCGCTTACGGCGAAACCATCGGCATCCTGCAACGCACGCCGCACGCGCTCGGCGACGTACTATGGATGGACGAGGCAACCGCGGTGTTGCAGACGTATTACCGCAACAACGTGTTGCATTTGTTCGTCGCGTCCGCATGGATTGCTTGCTGTTTCCAGAACAATCGGCGGATGTCCCGCGACGGCGTACTGCAACTTGGTCGCGCGCTGTTTCCGTTTTTGCAGAAGGAATTGTTTCTGCCGTGGAGCGAAAACGAGTTCGGACTAAGGCTCGATGCGACGATTGATGTGTTTGTCGCCGAGGGCCTGCTCAAGTTCAACGCCGAGTCCGGCGTGATCCACCGTGGACCCGGCCAGACTGACGAAGTATTCCGCCTACGCTCGCTTGCGCACAGCTTGCAGCAGGCGTTCGAGCGCTACTTCATCGCAATTGCGGTGCTGGTAAAAAACGGCCCGCAAACACTCTCGGCCGGCGAGCTGGAAACCCTGTGCCAGATGAGCGCGCAGCGACTGTCACTGCTGTACGCGCCAGCCGCGCCGGAATTCTTCGATCGCGCTCTGTTCCGTGGCTTCATCCAGAAACTGCGCGAACTCGAACTGGTGAAAGTCGCCGAAAACGGCAAGCTCGATTTCGACGAGCGCCTGTCGGGGTGGGCCCGCGACGCTAAACTCATCCTCGGCCGCGAACTGCGCCATACGATTTTGAAAGTCACGCCCGAGGCGGCGCAGCAACCGACGACGAATGCGCCTGCGGCGGATGAGTCGGCAGGATAGAGTCGCGTTTGATCAACCGCTGCCGCTTCAACCGTTACCTTCGCAATTGCAAGCAATGCGGTTTGTTAATCGTGGTTGCCTAGGCACTCTGATTTAGTCTGCTTCGAGCACGGCAAGTTGCATTGATCCGCTGCAAATTTCGACAGCTCCTGACTGCCGGTCATATGACGATTCCGTCGATAAATGGCGCTATAGCTCTTGGCAACAAAAGCAACCATAGGAGTTTCGATACGGCTCGCGTTGAGGCCGAACGCCTCCTGCAGTTTCGTTGTACGCGCGGGCACGTCGGACAGAGTGCGCCGGGTGCCGGATCTCTGGCGATCAAGCCGGACAGGCTCAGCGTCGGTCTCGTGTCGGCGCTTGATCGCGAAATCGGGAACCGTTACGGTCGCCACATCTGACCCGTCGGAATTGAAATGGCATCGCTGGCGAGGTGGCCGAACCTAGACGGACGCGTGGGGACGCTGGTGCGCGTGGCGTACCGCATGCTTCTTGTGCTGACCGCAATCTACGTCATCCTTGATATTCCGCTGGAAGCCACGGACCTGTTTCGCAACAGTCCTGTCGTTTCGCATTACGGTTTTGCCGTGGCGCGCAATGCGCACGGCGCGCTTCCGGTGACACAGCTCTACCCCTCCGCCGAACGCGCCGGCCTGCACGTCGATGATGTCGTCATCGGCCTGGGTGACGCGCGTTTGTCACCTGGGGCGACGCGTTTCGATCTGGCAGCGCAGCTTGATGCGTTGAATTCTGCACCTGCGACGTTGCTGTTGCTGGATCGAACGGGTTCCGTGCGCACGCTGGTGCTGACGCCCCAAGCGCAAGGCTTGGGCCTGATCCATCTTTTCTACGGCATGCCGATCTGGGCTTTCGGCATCGTGCAATTGCTCGCGCTCTCGATTCCCCTCTTCGTTCTTCTTTGCGCCTCGTTCCTGCTGTACAAGAAACGCCCGAGCGACGGCGAGGCAATGATGCTGGCCTTCAGTTTTTTGGCGCTGATTTTCTCGACCAGCAGTGGTAGTTGGCCGTTTCTTTATGCCCGTTTGCCGGACGTCGTATCGGATGTCGCTGTGCAGTTGGGCACGGCTCTGCTCTGCATCGCGGTTGCAGGTGTGCCCGACGGTCGATTTACTTCGCTCTGGGCACGAATGGCGGTGTTTGCTGCGGTGATTTACGGCCTTGCAGGCGTGCTGCTTGCGCTGCGAAGCGACAACCTGCACTTCGCTGCGCTTCAAGCCCTGTTGCAATATGCGGCGATCGGACTCGCCGCGGTAGCGATCGTCGTGCGGTATCGGGCCAGCGCACAAATTGCTCGTCAGCAAATCAAGTGGGTTGCGATCGGTGCCGTCGTGACAGTGCTGGCAATGGCCACTTCTATCGCGTTGAGTTTTTGGGGAATCGATGCAGCCATGGCGCCGGGGTTGCGCCAAGTCGTCTTGCTTTTTCTGTTCGTGGTCGTTCACATCGCAATTCCGATCGGCATGGCGATCTCGGTGCTGGCCTACCGTCTGTTCGATTCCGAAGCATTGATCACGCGCTCGGCTGCTTACGCGGCACTGTCGGTCTCGGTGATCGGCGTGTTCGCTGCCAGCGAGAGTGTCGTGCAGTCATTCGGTGC
>JBDTWV010000421.1:0-3284 GCA_040006495.1 Dokdonella sp. | reverse complement strand
CGTCGAGGCGGCCACGGCAATTGCGGTGAGCGCGGCGCGGGCATGGCTTGCGGCCGAAACCTGCCCAACAACCGTCGTGTTCTGCTGCTTCGGCGCGACGATTTTACAAGCGTACCGGCGCGCGATCAGCCAGTGACCGGAGACGACCCGTCCGCAACATCGCAAACCGTCTGCCGTGTCTGCGCGATACCGCTTTGCTAAGCTGAACGACCTCCCTCCACGCGATCACACTGTTGACTGTCCCCGCCTCCCCGCTCGCGTCGCCACCCGCTCCGCATGACTGCCGGACGAAGTGCGCGTGAGCATGTCTTCCGACCCGCGCTTGCATGGCCTTTCGGCGCAGGCCCAACACTGGTTGGGCTTGGCGAGCGAGGCCATCGAACGACGCGATCCCGGCGCCGCCGATGCCGCGCTCACCCAGGCGCGACTGCTCGTCGCAACGCACCCGGAATACCTGCGTCTGCTCGGCCTTGTGCGTTACCTGCAGCGGCGTCACGACGAGGCGCTCGCCGCATTCCGACTGGCATTCGCATCACGACCAACCGATCCGTCCATCTTGGTCAATCTGGCCACGGTGCTGCGCGACGCTGGCCAGGTCGATGACGCCGTGGCGACACTCCATCAGGCCTGCACGCTGGCTCCGGGGTTCGCGCCGGCCTGGAACAATCTCGGCCTGCTGCTCAGCGGACAAGGTGCGGTTGGCGAGGCGAATGCAGCGTATGCCCGCGCGCTCGCCTGCGAGCCGGGCCACATCCGCGCCCGCACCGGTTACGCCGAAACCCTGAACAATCTGGGTCGCACCGAAGAGGCGGTGCGCGAGCTGCGCCAGGTGTTGCGCGCACAGCCGATGACCGTGCAAGCGTGGACCGTCCTTTCCAACATCAAGACCGCGCAACTGACCGCCGAAGAGGCCGCATGGCTCGAACGCGTGTTCGTGGCGCCGGGGATTGGCGAGGACGATCGCGTGCGCCTCGGTTTCGCTCTCGCCAAGGCGCTTGAGGACCAGGATCGCTACGACGCGGCATTCGATACTTATCGCGCGGCAAACGCGATCAAACGCCGCACGCTGCCGTGGAACGCGCAGGCGTTCAGTCGGCATGTCGATGCGCTCATTGCAGCATTTTCCACACCGCTGCACGCGGCGCCGCCCACGCTGGGCAGCGAAGTGATCTTCGTGGTCAGTTTGCCGCGCGCCGGGTCGACCCTGACCGAACAGATCCTGGCCTCGCATCCAGACGTCGAAGGCGCCGAGGAGTTGCCGGATCTGCAGCGTGTGCTCGATGCAGAATCGCAGCGACTCGGCGCCGAGCTCGCACAGTGGGCGCCACGTGCGGGCGGCGCGGATTGGCAGCGCCTTGGCCAGGAGTATCTGCAGCGCACCGCACACTGGCGCCAGTCGCGGCCACACTTCAGCGACAAGTCGCTCGACACCTGGCGCCACCTCGGCGCCGCCGCGGCGATGCTGCCCGGGGCGCGTTTCGTCCATGTGTTTCGAGATCCGGTCGAAACCTGTCTGTCGTGCTTCCGCCAGCTGTTCGATCAAGGTCACGCTTACAGCTATGACCTCGCCGACATGGCCGCTTACTGGCGCGACTACGACCGCCTGATGCGCTTCTGGCGCGAGCGGCATCCGCAGCAGCTGCACGATTTCGGCTACGAGGCGCTGCTGGCCAACCCCGAGCAGGAAATCAGGCGACTGCTCGCGTTCTGCGGGCTGCCCTTCGACGCGGGCTGCCTGGGGTTCCACAAAACGCGCCGCAGCGTGCGCACCGTCAGTGCCGCGCAAGTGCGCGAGCCATTGCGTGGCGACACCGCGCGTGCGGAGCGTTACGGTGCGCGGCTCGCATCGCTGCGGCAAGCGCTGGCAGGGGCGCCGCCCTTGCAGCCATCGCGCTGAGTGCAGGCACGCAACCAGCCTGAATCCTCGCGCAAAAGAATCCCGTCCATTCAGAGCTATGCTGTGATCCCGCTGCAGGCCTCGGCGCCCTCGCGGGCTCTCCCCACGGAGATTTCAATGCGCCAGACGACCTGGAAATCGACGCCATGATCCACGACAACATCGCCGATACGATCGGCAAGACACCTATCGTCAGGTTGCATCGGATGGCGCCCGCCAACACCGAGTTGTACGTCAAGATCGAGGCGTTCAATCCGGGCGGCTCGGTCAAGGACCGGCTCGCGATCGCGATCATTCTCGACGCCGAGCGCAACGGACTGCTCAAACCTGGCGACACCGTGATCGAGGCGACCTCTGGCAATACCGGCATCGCGCTGGCGATGGTCTGCGCCGCGCGCGGTTACAAGTTCGTTGCGATCATGACCGAGACGTTCTCGATTGAACGCCGCAAGCTCATGCGCGCGTATGGCGCAAAAGTCATCCTGACCGCGGCCGCCGAGCGCGGCACGGGCATGGTCCGCATCGCCGAGGAATTGGCAAAAAAACATGGTTGGTTCCTCGCACGGCAGTTCCGCAATCCTGCGAACCCTGCCTATCACCGCAATACCACCGCAGCAGAAATCCTGCAGGATTTCGCTGGGCACCGGCTCGACTATTTCGTTTCCGGCTGGGGCACCGGCGGCACCTTGACCGGCGTTGGCGAAATGCTGCGCGTTGCACGCCCCGAGGTGAAGATCATCGCGACCGAACCGGCCGGCGCGGCACTGTTGTCAGGCCAGGAATGGAAGCCGCACAAGATCCAGGGCTGGACTCCGGACTTCCTGCCCGAGGTGCTCAGCCGCACCGTCGCGCACCAGATCGAACTCGTCGACGACGTGCTTGCGCGGGACACTGCGCGCCGGCTCGCGATCGAGGAAGGCATCTTTGCCGGCATCTCGTCCGGCGCAACCCTCGCGGCGGCGTTGAAAGTTGCCGAAACCGCCGAGAAAGGTTCGGTGCTGCTCGCGATGCTGCCCGATACCGGCGAACGCTATCTGTCGACGTTTCTGATGGAGGGCGTCAACGAAGGTTCGGACGACGAGTGGCTGGCAGCACTGGGTTAATGCCGCGCCGAAAACAAAATCGGGCGCCATAGCGCCCGTTTTTGTTGACCGCAAAACAGTGCAGCGTTGGATCAGCTGCCCTTCTTCCACTGTCCCAGCGCGGCAAGACCATTCGCGCGTGCACGCTGATGCACCATCGCCTGCGCGGCGGCGAAATTGGCCTGCATGTCCTTGCCCCACAACTGCAGTGCGGCGCTTTGCATCGCGCGACCGTACGAGAACGACAGCGGCCACGGGTGCGGGCCCATCTGGTTCATCGCGTAGAGGTGCGCGGTAGCCTGCTC
>JBDTWV010000420.1:0-3285 GCA_040006495.1 Dokdonella sp. | reverse complement strand
GTCCCGGTTTGCCTGCGCCCACCGGTTTGCCGTCGACCGAGCGGATCGGCGTGATCTCGGCGGCCGTGCCGCACATGAACAGTTCATCGCACAAATACAGATATTCGCGCGGCAGGTCGCGTTCGATCACTTCGATGCCAACCTCCCGTGCCAGCGTGATGATCGTGTTGCGTGTAATCCCGTTGAGCAACGCCGCGCTGACCGGCGTTGTGTGCAGTGCTCCGTCGATGACGAGAAACAGATTCTCGCCAGCTCCTTCGCTGAGCAGGCCGGTTGACGCCAGCGCGATGCCTTCGCCGAATCCGAGTCGGCGTGCCTCGCGCGCAATCAATTGTCCGGACAGATAATTGCCGCCGGCTTTGGCTCCCGCCGGGATCGTGTTTGGCGCAAACCGCTGCCAACTCGACACGCAGGCGTCGATACCCGCCTCGAGCACGCCCGCGCCGAGATACGGCCCCATCTCCCAGGCGGCGACCGCGACATCGGTCGGTGTTTCCGCCGAGAGCCCGAAGCCGCCGAGACCGCGAAACGCGACCGGGCGCAGGTAGGCCTTGCTCAACTTGTTCGCCTTGATGACCTCGCGGCACGCGGCGCGCAGCTCTTCCTGCGAGTACGGGATAACCATGTCATAAATCTTGGCCGACATGAACAGGCGTTTGATGTGATCGCTCAGCCGAAAGATCGCCGGGCCGTTCGGGGTCTCGTAGCTGCGGATGCCTTCAAATACCGACGAACCGTAATGCAGCGCGTGCGCCATCACATGGACGGTCGCATCGGCCCACGGTTTGATGTGGCCGTTCTGCCAGATGTGGTCGGGATAGGTCTGGGCCATCGCAGTCATTCCATGCCGGGGAATTCAATGATAACAGTCGGCGCCAGACGCGCGCCCGAGTGCTACCAGAGCAGCCAGTAGCACGCGCCTTCAACCGCCACGCCGAAGCGGTGTTCGCGCACGCCATCACTCTCATTGCTGCCGGTGCGCACGCGCAAGATGTCTCCGCTAGCGCTGGAGGACGAGGTGTTTGCAATGTCGCCCGCGTCACCGCCATCCAGGCCGAGCAGTGGTCGCCGCACGAGATCGCGCAATGACCGCAGGCGCTCGCTTGCAGCGCGGGTGCCGACGCCGCGCCATCGCAACAGGCCTGCCAGTGCGTTCGGATCGTGGTGTGCAATCGCGGCGTTGATACGCTCCTGCAGCGCTTCGCGCGAAGTCGGGCAGCTATCGTGGGAAAGCGTCGGCGTTGGGCTATTGGGGCCTGGCGACGCGTTCACCGAGGAGCCTGCGGCGCATGCGATTCCGGAAAAAACGATTTCGCCATGCGCGCCGACACAGCGATGGATGGACTGGCCACTCGGGGCGTCGTTGGCGAACGCTGCTTGCGCAATCAGCAACGCGCCAAGCAGTGCGCCTATCTTCGGCTTCCATCCTCGCATTCCGGTGAGGCTATCACCATCGGGCCGCACCGCGGTTTCAGGAATTCGAAATCCGGTCGCAGATCGCCAGCGTCGCCTTGGCCCGGTTGAGCGTATAGAAATGCAGACCCGGCGCGCCCCCGGCGACCAAGCGCTTGCATAGCTCCGCGACCACGTCGGCGGCGAATTCGCGGATGCTCTCCACGTCATCGCCGTACGCGGCCAAACGCTTGGCGAGCCAGCGCGGAATCTCCGCACCGCACATGTCGGAGAACCGCTTGAGCTGGGTGAAGTTGCCGATCGGCATGATTCCAGGGCAGATCGGTACCTCGATGCCAGCTCGCCGTACCGCATCGACGAAACGGAAGTACGCATCGGCATTGTAGAAATACTGGGTGATCGCGCCGTTCGCGCCAGCGTCGATCTTGGCCTTGAAATGGCGCAGGTCCGCGTGCGCATCATCCGATTGCGGATGCACTTCCGGATAGCACGCGACTTCGATGTGGAACCAGCCATCGCTCTCGCTGCGGATGAAAGTGACCAACTCGCTCGCGTAGCGGAAGTCGCCATGCGTTGCCATGCCCGAGGGCAGATCCCCACGCAGCGCAACGATGCGCTTGCAACCCATCGTCTTGTACTGTTCGAGCAAGGCACGGATTTCCGCCTTGCTGCCACCCATGCACGATACGTGCGGCGCAGTCTCGATGCCATGCGCCGAGCGCAGGTGATTCACCGTGTCCGGCGTATAGCTCAATGTCGAACCACCGGCGCCGAAGGTGACGCTGACGTAAGCGGGGTTCAGTGCCTTCAGCTTGGGTAGCGCGGCGTCGAGCGTTGCGCGCTGCTCGTCGGTCTTCGGCGGAAAGAATTCCAGGCTGATCGGCGGGGTCGTCGGCATCGGTGGCGAAGTGGGGAAGTGAACGGACCGGAAGTATATATCTCTTTGTCGCGATGAAGCGATATATATTGTTCACGAGGTACGAAATGCGTTGCGGGCAGCGATCGGTGAACGCGCACCGCCCGCTCTGATCCGTTGTAACCTGACAGGCCGTTCCGACGCCACGTTCCATGTCCATCGCACTGACGCGTTTCGCCCGTGCCCGCCTGTTTCCCACGCAACCGCGTCGCAACACGATTCAGGACTGCACGGCCGAGGAATTCGAACGTCACCTCAATGAGCAGGTACCGTCCAAGGTCCTCGACGGCTACGCCCCGTTTTGCAAATTGCACGTGCACCCCAACTGGACCTCCACGCGCTGCCTGACCGTGCCGATCAACAATGCCAATCGTCATCTTCTGCGCTCCGCCTACGAAGCGCGTACGCAAGGCGAGCTGCCAGTTTTGGTGCGCTGGTTTGAAGGCGTCGAACCGCCGATCGCGAACTGGCTCGTTGTAATTCTATACAGCCGCGAACAACTGGCGAAGGAAGGCGCGCCGATGAATGCGGATTGGGGCGTGGTTGGTTGCATCTACACCGCCGAGCCCGAAGAAGTGCCGATGGCGCCGATCACGATGATGCGCAACGCGCTCGGCGTCGACGAGGGCGGTTCGGGTGTGCCCATCGACCGCGACGCGTATCGCCGCGGTGTCGAATTTTGGGAGCGCAATGCGAACTGGCGGTAGGAGAGAGACCACGCTGGCATAAGCAATAGCCCGTCCGGCTAAATGTCAGCCATCGGCCAACTGCGGTCGGTCGCAGCCTGAGTCAGGTTGCCTAATAGCGGACGCTGAGGCCTTCCTTCGTGCGACGTGTCGCCGAGCCTCGGCCTGTGTTCGAATTGTCCGCGCTAACGGGGTAGTACCCGACAGACGCAGATCCCCCGGAGTTGGGAGGTCCCCTCTCTTCCCTAGCGCCACACGCCGATTGCCACG
>JBDTWV010000419.1:0-3289 GCA_040006495.1 Dokdonella sp. | reverse complement strand
GCCGGTGGCGTGGTTGTGCTCGATCATCGTGTCGAGCGCGAGCGTGGAGTGTGCATAAGCACCGCCTGCGCGCATTTCGGCGGCGACCCAGATCGCCTCCATGATCTGCGGCTCGGTGGCGCCGTGTCGCAGTGCGGCCTGGGTGTGGCCCTTGATGCAGTACGGACACTGGGTCACGTGCGCGACCGCGACTGCGATCAACTGCTTGGTGACGTTCGGCAGTGCGCCGTCGGCGAATACTGCCGCGCTGAAGGCCTTGAACGCCTCGGCCGGACCGGGCGCAAGTTCATGGCGCTTGCGTGCGATCTCAGGCGTGGACGCTGGATACATCGTTGATGGCATGCCGTTCTCCTTCGAATTGGAAATTCACAACCCCAGGTTGTTGCGTTCGAGCACGCGCTCGGCGCGATAGCTGGAGCGCACCATCGGACCGGCGACCGCCTCCAGGAACCCCTTCGAGAGAGCCAGTTCGCGATACGTTCGGAATTCGTCCGGCGTCACGTAGCGCTCGACCGGTAAATGGTTGGCGGTCGGACGCAGGTATTGGCCCATTGTCACGATGTCGACGTTGGCGGCGCGTATGTCATCGAGCGTGCGCTCGATATCGATATCCGATTCGCCGAGGCCAAGCATCAGGCTGGTCTTGGTCAGCGTCGCCGGTGCGTGACGCTTGGCGAATGCAAGCACGTCGAGAGTCTGTCGGTAGCCCGCACGCGGATCGCGCACGCGATGGGTCAGGTGTTCGACGGTTTCGAGGTTCTGCGCGTAGGTAACCAAGCCCGCGTCGAGCACCACGGCGACATGTTCAAAGCGGCCGGAAAAATCCGGTGTCAGCGCCTCGACTGCGGTTTGCGGCATGCGCGCATGGATCGCACGCACGCACGCGGCGTAATGCGCGGCGCCGCCATCGGCAAGATCATCGCGGTCGACCGAGGTCAGCACCACGTATTTGAGGCCCATCAGCGCGACCGCATCGGCGACGTTGGCAGGTTCAGCCTGATCGAGCCAGCCATGTGGATTACCAGTGCTGACCGAGCAGAACCGGCACGCGCGCGTGCACACCTCGCCCATCAGCATCAAGGTTGCGGTGCCGCGATCCCAGCACTCGCCGATGTTCGGACATTTCGATTCCGCGCAGACCGTGTGCAGTTTGTGGCTGCGCACGATCTCGCGCACCTCCTCAAACTTGCCGCCACTGGGCAGGCGCACACGCAACCATGGCGGCTTGCGGTCAACTCCGCGCACCAAGGTGTCGGCGTTCGGGCGAATGCCGTCCTTGACCGCACGCACGCCATCGGCGGTCACGTATTTGCTGCCGCTTTTCGCGGCAATCGAGGGGTCGGAGCAAGACATTGGTTTCCTCAGGGTCAGCGCTTGAGTAGTGGCAGTTTGTCCGGCACGCCATCCCAGCGCTTGGCCTCTTCGAGCGCCGGAATCTTCGCGGCGATCACCGGCCACAGCGGCGCGAGTTCGGCGTTCACCTGCAGATAATGCTCCTGTCCGCCGGGAACGTCGTCCTCTGCGAAGATCGCATAGGCGGGGCACTCGGCGACGCACAGCGTGCAATCGATGCATTCCTGCGGGTCGATGACCAGGAAATTCGGGCCTTCGTGGAAACAATCGACCGGGCACACCTCGACGCAATCGGTGTATTTGCAGTTGACGCAGTTGTCGGCGACGACGTGGGTCACGACAGGCTCGCAAGCAGAGCGGGTCTCGAAGTATGAACCGCGCGTCGCCCTGTTTTCTTGACGTGTATCAAGAGCGTGGCTGGCCCTGCGCGCGCGAACATGCTTGAATGAGCTCTTGAAGCGGGGGTGCCCAACGGTTCGGGCTGAGAGAGTCCCTTGGAACCTGATCCGGCTGACCCCGGCGGAGGGAGCTTCGCGGCGTCGATCTTTGGTCGGCACCGCGCCCCGCTTTCATGCATGCGAACCCTTCGCAAGATCCTGCACATCTGCGTGCAGGCTTTTCATGAACGCAGGATGTGACGATGAACGCAGTACCGACCGAGTTGTTGCGCGAAGCCGCCGAACTTTCTGAAACCGTGGTGCGCCCGATTCCGGGTTCGCAAAAGACCTACGTGAGCGGCTCACGTGCCGACATCCGGGTGCCGATGCGCGAGATCGCGCTGGCCGATACGCCAGGCATGTTCGGTGTTGAGAAAAATGCGCCGTTCGTGGTGTATGACACCTCTGGCCCGTATACCGATTCCGCGTACAGCGTTGATCTTGGCACCGGTCTGCCGGCCCTGCGTGCTCCGTGGATCGCCGAGCGTGGCGACAGCGAGGCGCTGACCGATTTCAGCTCGCCGTTCACACGACGCCACGCGACAGCGCATGAGCTGGTCGAAGTGCGCTTCCCGAATATCCCGAAACCGCGTGTGGCCAAAGCGGGCAGCAATATCAGCCAGATGCACTACGCGCGACGCGGCCTGATCACGCCGGAGATGGAATACATAGCGATCCGCGAAAACCAGAAACTCGATGCGATCCACGAGAAACATCTGCTGAAACAGCATCCGGGTCAGTCGTTCGGGGCGTCGCTGCCAAAACTGATTACGCCGGAATTCGTGCGTGATGAAGTCGCGCGTGGTCGCGCGATCATCCCGAACAACATCAACCATCCGGAATCGGAGCCGATGGTCATCGGCCGCAATTTCCTGGTGAAGATCAACGCGAACATTGGCAATTCGGCGCTTGGCTCGTCGATCGCCGAGGAAGTCGAGAAGATGGTCTGGGCGATCCGCTGGGGCGCCGATACGGTGATGGACCTGTCTACCGGCAAGCACATCCACGAGACGCGCGAATGGATCCTGCGCAACTCGCCTGTTCCCATCGGTACCGTTCCGATCTACCAAGCGCTGGAGAAGGTCGGCGGCGTCGCTGAAGACCTGACCTGGGAGCTGTTCCGCGACACGCTGATCGAGCAGGCCGAGCAGGGTGTGGACTACTTCACCATCCACGCTGGCGTGCGCCTGCCGTTCGTGCCACTGACCGCCAAGCGCGTCACCGGAATCGTCTCGCGCGGTGGTTCGATCATGGCCAAGTGGTGCCTTGCGCACCACAAGGAAAGTTTCCTCTACGAACGCTTCGAGGACATCTGCGACATCATGAAGGCGTACGACGTCGCATTCTCGCTCGGCGATGGCCTGCGCCCCGGCAGCATCGCGGACGCAAACGATGAGGCGCAGTTCGCCGAACTCGACACGCTTGGGGAGCTGACGAAGATCGCGTGGAAGCACGACGTGCAGACCATGATCGAAGGCCCTGGCCACGTGCCGATGCAG
>JBDTWV010000418.1:0-3295 GCA_040006495.1 Dokdonella sp. | reverse complement strand
GGCCGGACAGGATCACTTCCGGGTGGTAGCCGATCTGCTGCGCCTTGTGGGTCAGATAGTACGGATCGACACCAATGCAATGGCCGCCGACCAGGCCCGGTTTGAACGGCAGAAAATTCCACTTGGTGCCAGCCGCAGCGAGGACTTCGCTGGTATCGATGCCGAGACGGTGGAAGATCAATGCGAGTTCGTTGATCAGCGCGATATTGAGGTCGCGCTGGGTGTTTTCGATGACTTTTGCCGCTTCGGCGACGCGGATGCTTGACGCCTTGTGGGTGCCTGCGGTGATGATGCGGCAATACAGCGCATCGACGAAGTCCGCGGTCGCCGGAGTCGATCCGGAGGTGACCTTCTTGATCGTCTCAAGGCGATGCTGCTTGTCGCCGGGGTTGATCCGCTCGGGGCTGTAGCCGGCATAGAAATCGATGTTGAATTTCAGGCCCGACTCATTCTCGATGATCGGCACGCAAACTTCTTCGGTCGCGCCCGGGTACACCGTCGACTCGAACACCACGACGCCGCCGCGTCCGATCGACTTGCCCACCGCGCGGCTGGCTGATTCGAGCGGCGTCAGATCCGGCCGCTTCGCGCTGTCGATCGGGGTCGGCACGGTCACGATGAAGACGTTGCAGCGTTTAAGGTCGGCTGCGTCGGCGCTGAACGAGAGCTGCGGCGTCGCCTTCAGTTCCTCAGGCGAACACTCCAGGGTGTGATCGCGAAAGTCGCGCAACTCGTTGATGCGCGCACGATTGATATCGAAACCGAGAGTAGGCAGCTTGTGCCCAAAACCCACCGCCAGCGGCAGACCCACGTATCCCAATCCAATGACGGCGATCCGGGTCTGTTCGGCGTTGGGCAATGCAGCAGCGTCCATTCACGGCTCCGATCCAAGAGGCGGTCAGTTTAGCAAGACAGCGTTGCGCACAGTGCACGCACGCGCCTGCCGCGGGCTTTCGCCCCGTCCGATTTCGCTGAAGGTGGATTCATCGGGGCACATCCCGATCCCGAAGGAGCGTTCGTGCACCCGGCCATTTTCTGTGCGGCGATTGCGATTGCCGGTCGCGTACAGGCCGTTCCTCGCACGCGCAACGATGCGGTCCTGATTCAGCAAAAATTCCGCCGCTAAGCAAGTCATCGCGACCACCGCCGATGGCGCGACCCGGGTCGATTTTGCATAGCCGGTGGGACAACCACCAGCATTTCGGCGACGCCGATCCCCTGAAGGACATCGCGGCAATTCACAATGTGTCGAGGGTGATCAAGGGCGACAAGACTTACGATCCGGCGGCGATCGAGAGGGCGCTCGGCATCGTGCCGCGATCGCGCAAGCAAACCGCGCCGACGGCGACGGACGCGGCTAATCCTTTTGGGGTCGCGCCCATCCCGGAACCGTCGTCTGTCGTGCGCGCGCGACGCTGAGTTCGCCGGCAGGGGCTTCCTTGCCAATCACCGAACCGGCGCCGATGGTCGCGTTCCGTCCGACTTTGACGGGTGCGACCAACGCGGTGTTGGAACCGATGAATGCACCATCCTCGATCGTGGTGACGTGTTTGCGCGCACCGTCGTAGTTGCAGGTGATGGTACCGGCGCCGATGTTTACGTCGGCGCCGATTTCGGCATCGCCGAGATAGCTGAGATGGTTGGCTTTCGAGTTTTCGCCGATGTGCGTCTTCTTGGTTTCGACGAAGTTGCCAATGTGCGCCCCGGCGCCGAGTTCGGTGCCGGGGCGCAGGCGCGCGAAGGGACCGATGTGGCAGGGGCCGTGGGTGACTACGCCGTCGAGGCTGCAGTGTGAGTGGACGATGGTGCCGGCGGCCAGGGTCGAATTGCGTACCCGGCAGAACGGACCGATGCGCACGTCGTCGCCGAGTTCGACCAGACCTTCGAGGATTACGTCGATGTCGATTTCGACATCGCGGCCCACGCGCACGTCGCCGCGGATATCGAAACGCACCGGGTCGGAAAAACGCACGCCGGCGGCGGCCAGCTGTGTTGCGCGCAGACGCTGGTACAAGCGTTCGAGCGCGGCGAGTTGCCACGGATCGTTGGCGCCGAAGACTTCTTGCGGATTGATGCACGCGCTGGCTTCGGCTGGTTCACCCTCGTCGTTGGCCTGCGCAAAAACGTCAGTCAGGTAGTACTCGCCCTGGGCGTTGCTATCGGTAAGGTTGTTGATCCATACGTGCAGGCGGCGCGCGTCCGCGGTGAGGATGCCACTGTTGATCCAGCCGATCGCGAGTTGCTCCGATGTGCAGTCCTTTTCCTCGACGATCGCGCGCACGCGACCGATGCCATCGCGCACGACGCGACCGTAGCCGTAAGGGTTGTCGAGCTGGGTGACCAGCGCGGCGAGGGCGGCGTCGATCGCGAGCAGCTTGTTCAAGGTGTCGGTGCGGATCAGCGGTACGTCGCCATACAAGACCAGCACACGCGCGTCTTCGGGCACGCCCGGCATCGCCAGTTTCACCGCGTGTCCAGTGCCGCGTTGTTCGGCCTGATGGACCCAGGTCAGATCGCCCAGATCAGTCAGCGCGGCGCGCACCTGTTCGCCGAGATGGCCGAACACCAGATGGATGCGCGCCGGTTGCAGCTCGCGCGCCGTATCGAGCACGTGCGCCAGCATCGGCCGGCCGGCGAGCGGCATCAGCACCTTAGGCATCGCCGATTTCATCCGTTTTCCCTCGCCGGCGGCGAGAATGATCACATGCAGAGGAGTGCCGCTCACAGTGAATCCCATCGACGAGGTGCAATCGACATTCTAGACGTGTCGAGGCGATCCCCGCACGCGTCGAATCCGCCGTCTGTCGGCCGTTGTGTCCCGTTGCCGCACACCGCGCGCAACGAGTGGGCAATAGCGGACGTGCCTATCGCAGTTTGGCACCGCTCGCGCGCCCGCACGGCAAGCGGTGTCATCGCGCTCGAGCAGCGACTTCGTTGGCCTGCTTGCGGCATAGTCGCGGCGCCCGGACAACCGAAGGATCCTCCGCTTTGTTGACCTTGCCGCGCCCATTGGCGAACCCGGCTGTTCGCAGTCGACTGGTTGTTTTTGCCTGTCTCGTGGTCCTGCAGTTGCCGCTGGTGTGCAATCCGGGCTATTTCAGCCACGACGAACTGGAGTGGTGGGCGCGCGCCAGCGTTGCTGGCTGGGCACAACTGCCGTGGGTGTCGTGGACCGCCGTTGCAGACTTCCAGTACCGGCCGTTGACGTTCAATTTGTGGCTGCTGCTCGCACACGGTTTCGCCGCCAAACCCTACCTGATGCATTTGATCGTGGTGTCGCTCGGCTGCGTCAATG
>JBDTWV010000417.1:0-3298 GCA_040006495.1 Dokdonella sp. | reverse complement strand
CCAAGGACGAAGGCGTCAAGGCAGCGTGGTCCGAAGTCGTCAACCAGTACCAGCGCCGCGCCGACCTGGTGCCGAACCTGGTCAACACGGTCAAAGGCTACGCGGCGCACGAGGAAGAAATCTTCGTCAAGGTCGCCGCAGCGCGTTCCCAGGTCGGCAAGATCACCTTGTCGGCAGACGATCTCAGCGACGAAACGAAGATGAAGCAATTCCAGGCCGCGCAGAGTCAGTTGACCGGTGCGCTGTCGAGATTGATGGCCGTCAGTGAAAACTATCCGCAGCTCAAAGCCGATGGCCTGTTCCAGAACCTGCAGGCGCAGCTCGAAGGAACCGAGAACCGGGTGACCGTCGCACGCAACCGCTACATCGCTGCGGTGCAGGAATACAACACGTTCATCCGCTCGTTCCCGACCAATCTCACTGCAAAGATGTTCGGCTACAAAACCAAGGCCAACTTCACCGTCGAAAACGAGAAGCAGATCTCGACCGCGCCCACGGTCAATTTCGACAAGCCCGCAGCGCCGCCGGCGCAGCCTCCGCAACAACCGCAGTAGCTGAACCGGATGTGTGCGGGAGCGGCGGCAGCCGTGACGCTATTGGGTCATCGACCAGGACAACGCGTCGCGACTGCCACTTCTCCTCAATGAACAATCGAATGCATCGCGGCTTCCGCCGCTCCCACAGAGTCGCCCACTTGCCGTGATCCTTCTTGCGCGCCTGGTTATCCTGTTTGCATGCGTGGCCGGTTTCGGTTCCGTGTCGCTTGCCGCGGCCGAAGGCGATCTGCAGCCGATCCCGGCGTTTGGTGCGTACGTGACGGATCTGACCGGCACGCTGGATGCGACGCAGAAGCAGACACTCGAAGCCGAACTGACCGCGCTGCAAAAATCGAAGGGTGCGCAGATCGGTGTGTTGATGGTGCCGACCACGGAGCCGGAAGACATCGCGCAGTACGCGATCCGCGTGTTTGATGCGTGGAAACTCGGCCGCAAGGGTATTGATGATGGCGCGCTGCTGATCGTCGCCAAGAACGACCACCGCGTGCGCATTGAAGTCGCGCGCGGTCTGGAGGGTGCCATCCCGGATGCGGCCGCGGCACGCGTTATTCGTGAATACATCACGCCGCGCTTCCGCGCGAACGATTTTTACGGCGGCATCCACGACGCGGTCGGCGCGTTGATCAAACTCGCCAACGACGAACCGTTGCCGCCACCATTGACCGACGACCGGCACAGCCAGAACGGTGGCACGATCATGCCGGCGTTGTTCGCCGCATGGTTCGCTGCGATGTTCCTGCGCGGAATTTTCGGCGGCGTTCCCAGCGCGCCGCGAGCGGGGCTCGTTGGCGCGGGCGCCGGCCTCGTCGCCTGGATCTTCAGCGGCCTGTTGCCGATTGGCATCGGCGTCGGCGTGCTTGGTTTGTTGTTCGGTTTGCTGGGCGGTGGCGGTGGCGGCGGATTTGCCAACCGGGGCGGCTTCGGCGGCTTCGGCGGCGGTGGTTTTGGCGGCGGCGGTGGTGGCGGCGGCATGGGCGGCGGCGGCGGCATGTCGGCCGGCGGCGGCGCCTCGGGGAGTTGGTGACATGCGAGTCTTGCGCCATCTGTTCGACCTCGGCTCGGCCAAGCGGCATTTTCCGTCGGCAACGCTTGATGCGATCCAGCACGCGATCGCTGCGAGCGAGCATCGCCACCTCGGTGAGATCGTGTTCGCGGTCGAAGGCAGTCTGTCGCTCGTACGCGCCGCGCGAGCACGCTCGGCGCGCCAGCGCGCACAGGAAGTGTTTGCTCATTTGCGCGTTTGGAATACCGAACACAATACCGGCGTGCTGGTCTACGTGCTGCTTGCCGAGCACGCGATCGAAATCGTCGCCGATCGCGGCATCGCCGCGAAAGTTGCCGAGGGCGAGTGGAGCCAGGTCTGCACAAAGATGCAGGCCAACTTTGCAAAAGGCGATTATCAGGCCGGCGCGATCGCCGGCGTCGACGCGATCACTGCGATCCTCGCTCTGCATTTTCCAGCCGACGGCAAGCCGAATCGCGACGAACTGCCGGATCGGCCGGTGTTGTTTTAGCGCGCCAGCGGTCGCTAAGCTGGGATGGCGATCGTCAGCAGCACCGCGCCGCTTCGATCGCGGCGATATCGATCTTCCTCATCCCCATCATGGCTTCGAACGCGCGCTTGGCTGCTGCTCTGTCTGGATCTGCGATCGCGGCCATCAGGGCGCGCGGTGTGATCTGCCACGACAGTCCCCACTTGTCCTTGCACCAGCCGCACGCACTTTCCTGACCGCCATTTTCGACAATCGCGTTCCACAGACGGTCTGTTTCGGCTTGGTCATCGGTCGCAACCTGGAACGAGAATGCCTCGTTGTGCTTGTACGCTGGACCGCCGTTCAAGCCGAGACAGGGGATGCCCACCACGGTGAATTCAACTGTCAATACGTCTCCTTGCGTGCCCGCCGGATAGTCGCCGGGCGCGCGGTGGATCGCGTTCACCGTGCTGTCCGGAAACGTTGCAGCGTAGAACGTCGCGGCGTCCAAGGCGGCGCCGTCGTACCAGAGGCAAATTGTGTTTTTACTCGCCATTTCGGTTCTCTTGGGAGATAGGTACATTCGAACTGCGCTCGCAGCCGGACTCCTTCCGCGGCTTGCATCTTACCTGTGGTTGGTCATAACCCAGCGAAGTGAGGATGTTGTATGCCGCAGTCACCCTCGCGTCGATGGGGAAGCCCTTGTTCGCCAGGATGACGATTCCCAGCCGCTGCTTTGGGATGAATGCCACATACGCACCAAAGCCGTTGGTTGAACCGGTCTTGTTGATCCAGACATCTTGCCGAGGCTTCTGCGCAGGGACTATCTCGGTAACCGGCGTCGCGTCGAAAATCATTGCGGGCGAGTTTCCTTCCAGCAGCGTCTTCAACTCGACCGGAGTTGGGAATTGTTCCCAGATCAAGTCTTGGGTCATCACGCCTGCCTTGAAGTAGCCAGTGTGCGTATCGGTAATGGCGTGCTGGAACTTCGGGCCCAGCTTTATCAGACCCATGTTCACTTCAACGAAGCGCAGCATGTCGGCGGTCGTGGTCCTGACGCCATACGCCTCTCGGCCCAATACGCCGGGCGCCATTCGGATTGGCGTATCCGCCTTCGTATAGCCCTGCGCGTAATCGGCCATCTTCTTCGCGGGGATCTCGATATATGTGTTTCTCATGCCGAGCGCGGGAAACAGGCGTTGCTCCATCAGGGTGGTAAAGTTCTGGCCCATGCTCTTCGCCGCTATCAGGCCGAGCGCACCAATGCTG
>JBDTWV010000416.1:0-3311 GCA_040006495.1 Dokdonella sp. | reverse complement strand
CAGCTTAAGCAGGATTATCCGGATGCCGAGCTCAATAGCGCCGGCCTAGCGATCCACACCACGCTGGCGCCATCGGCGCAGGCGCTCGGCGAGGACGCGATCGGCAAGGCGCTGGCCAGCATCGGCAAGCGCGGCGATGCAGTCGAGACGGCCTTAGTCGTGACCGGCGCGCGCGATGGCGAGGTGCAGGCGATGATCGGCAGCCGAGATGTCGACGCACCCGGATTCAATCGCGCGCTCGATGCGTCGCGACCCATTGGCTCGCTGGTAAAACCATTCGTTAGCCTGGTGGCGCTGGCGCAGCCGCAGCGCTATTCACTGGCGACCTTGCTCGACGACGGTCCGATCGACATGGCTCAGCCAAACGGCACTCGCTGGCGTCCAGAAAATGACGATCACCAGAGCCACGGCCAGGTCTTGCTGATCGACGCACTGGTCAACAGCTGGAACCTGGCGACGGTGCATCTGGGCCTGCGCATCGGCGTCGATCGCGTGCGTGGATTCCTGCAGTCGTTCGGGTTGGGGCGAGATATCAACCCGAACCCATCGATGCTGCTCGGCGCGATTGATCTGAGTCCGTTCGATGTCGCGCGCTTCTATCAGTATCTCGCCGCCGACGGCCATGCAATTCCGCTGCGCGCGTTGCGTGGCGTGCTCGACGCGCACGGCCGCCCGCTCTCGCGCTATGCGACCAAATCCGGCGCCGGCGATTACACGACCGCGGCGCGGCTAGTCACCTATGCCATGCAACAGGTCGCGATCACGGGCACCGCGCATGCGATCAATGATGCGGGACTGGGCGGCCTCAACGCTGCGGGCAAGACCGGCACCAGCGATACCCAGCGTGATTCGTGGTTTGCCGGGTTCACCGGCAGCCAACTCGCGGTCGCTTGGGTCGGCCGCGACGACAACAAACCGACCACCTTGTTCGGCGCGACGGGCGGCTTGCGGATCTGGATCGAGTTGATGAAACGGCTGCCGAGTGCACCGCTGGTAGTGCCGCAGGAGGACATCGAGCGCGCATGGATCAATCCGCAGACGGGCCACCGTACCGATGCGGCCTGTCGCAGCGCGCGCCAGTTGCCGTTTGCGACTGGCTATGCGCCGAGCGAGACCGACAGCTGCCCGCTCGACGAGCTGCGCCAGTTCTTCGGCGGCGGTTGAGTACGGACGTGAGAGAATCCGCGTATCGCTCGAAAATTACCCTGTGCAGAAGGCCCATGAAGTATTCCATCGCCATATGTTCCATCGTCGCCGCGCTCGCGTTGGGCGCATGCACGCAATCGGCGCCGCCCACTTCCGTGGTCAAGCCGATCGCGAAGGTCGATCCGGCCAATGCGGTGCGCACGATCCGCGCGGCTGGCGCGGGCGTCGATTCCGCCGTGCAGGTGCATCCATTGCGCGACCCGGCGATCGACGGGTTTCTCAAGAAAGCGAACGAGGCCGAGGCGCGCAACGACATCGCCGCGGCGATCGATGCGGCAAACAAGGCATTGAAGCTGGCCCCGGATGCGCCGGAAATCGTGCAGTACCTGGCGGAACTCGAAGTCGCGCGCGGCGATTGGAGCAAGGCCGATCAATTGGCCATGAAGAGCTTCGCCCTTGGCCCAAAAGTCGGTGGGCTGTGTGCGCGCAATTGGCAAACGGTCATCGAGGCGCGCACGGCGCTCGGCGATGCGGCGACCGTTGCGCAGGCCAGACTACGTCTCAAGGAATGCCGCGTGCCACCGCGGTTGCGCATGTGAATCGGAAGTCCGTGGGAGCGCCGGAAGGCGCGACGCCTTCCGCGCAGCGCAGGGATCGTGGCCGCGCACCGTGGCCGCCGAAACCGTGTGTCGACGCTCGCGAACATGCAATCAGCGGCTGAACTGCTCGGTAGCGACGGTCCGTTCGCGCGCGAGATTCCCGGCTACGCACCGCGTGCGTCGCAGCAGTCGATGGCCGCGGCAGTCGAGGAAGCGATCGCCGAACGCCAGGTGCTGGTCGCCGAAGCGGGCACCGGCACCGGCAAGACATTCGCGTATCTGGTGCCGGCGCTGCTGTCTGGCAAACGCGTGATCGTGTCGACTGGCACCAAGACCCTGCAGGACCAGTTGTTTCATCGTGACTTGCCGCAGGTGCGCAGCGTGCTTGGCGCGCGCCTGTCCGCCGCGTTGTTGAAGGGCAGGACGAACTATCTGTGCCTGCATCGGCTCGATCAGGCGCATCAGGAAGGCCGCTTCGCGAGCCGCGAACAGACCTCGCAGTTGCAAGCGATCCGGGTGTGGGCGAAGCGCACCCTGTCCGGCGATCGCGCCGAACTCGCCGACATTCCGGAAGACTCGGTGCTGTGGCCGCGCGTGACCTCGACCACCGACAATTGCCTCGGGGCCGACTGCCCGATGTTCAGCGATTGCTTCGTGGTCAAGGCGCGGCGCGCGGCGCAGGAAGCCGATCTGGTCGTGGTCAACCACCATTTGCTGTTCGCGGATCTCGCGATCAAGCGTGATGGGTTCGGCGAAATCCTGCCCGGCGCACATGCGTTCATCCTCGACGAGGCGCATCAGATCCCGGAGCTCGCGGGCCAGTTCTTCTCGGTCACGTTGTCCGCGCGGCAATTGAACGAATTGGCCGCCGACACGCTCGCCGAATGCGCGAACGTGACGGGTGCGCTCGCACTGCTGCAATCGGGTATCGATGCCCTGCTGGCGGTGGTCAAGCGGGTGCGCCTCGCACTCAACCGCTTTCCCGCGAAAGGCGCATTCGCGCTGGTCGAAACCGATCGCGAAGTCGAGGCCGAGCTCGACGGATTGCGCGAAGCACTGGGCCAACTCACAGCGCTACTCGACCAGCAATCGGAGCGCAGTCGCGGCCTCGCCAGCGTCAGCGAACGCGCGGCCGAACAGGTCGCGCGCCTCGCCCATCTGACCGACAGTGGCGCGCGCGATGCGGTGCACTGGTACGAGTTGTCGACACATGGATTTTCGCTGCACGCGACGCCGCTCGATCTCGCGCCGCCGTTGCGTGAACTGCGCGAGCAAAGCAACGCTGCGTGGATCTTCACGTCCGCCACGTTGTCCGTGGCCGGTCGTTTTACTCATTTCTCGCGCCAACTCGGCCTTGATGATCCGGTCGAACTGTGCCTCGACAGCCCGTTCGATTACGCCCATCAGGCGCTCGCGTATCTGCCGAAGGATTTGCCCGATCCGTCCGCAGCCGACTATGTCGATCGCGTCATCGATGCCGTCGTGCCCGTGCTGGAAGCTTCGAGAGGACGTGCATTTCTGCTGTTCACCTCTCATCGAGCGCTGCGCCGTGCGGCCGAATTGCTG
>JBDTWV010000415.1:0-3315 GCA_040006495.1 Dokdonella sp. | reverse complement strand
TTTGCGCCGATGCGCAGCAGGGGTTTTGGCGTGGTGTCGGTCAATGGCCGCATGCGTACCCCGCGGCCTGCGGCAAAGATCATCGCGTGGCGGATCGTCATGCAGCGGTTCCGGCGCGGGCTTCTGTCAAGTTGCGTTCACCGCGTGCGCGCTCCAGTAGCGCGACGAATTCGCCGAGTTGTGGGTAGCGCCGCGCAATCGTGATCGCGTAGCGCCAAACCAACGGCAGGTTGGCGAGGTACTGCGGTTTGCCGTCGCGATACCAGAGACGACAGAAAATACCGAGGACCTTGAGATGTCGTTGCAGGCCGGTCAGGTCGAACCAGCGGCGGAATCGCGCGGTTTCGACGTCTGCTCCGATCAGTTGAGCGTGGCGCAGCTGTGCGCGATAACGCTCCATCCAGCCATCGACACGCTCGGCTTCCCATTCGATGTAGCAATCGCGCAGCAGCGAGACCAGGTCGTAGGTGATCGGTCCGATCACCGCGTCCTGGAAATCTATGATGCCGGGGCTGTTTGCATCGACTATGAGCAGATTGCGGCTGTGGAAATCGCGGTGCACGAATGCGCGCGGCTGTTCCAACGCAGCATGGATGAGGAACGTGAACGCCGCCTCGATGACGTCCCATTCATCGCAGCTCGGCGTGAAACCGAGGTGACGCCGCAGAAACCATTCCGGCATCAGTTCCAGTTCGGTGATCAGCAGGGCGCGGTCGTAAAAGGGCAGGGCCGCGACATCGGCCTTCGCCTGCATGCATACGAGTGCATCGAATGCGTCTTGGTAAAGCGCATCCACGTTCGCGTCGTTCAACTCGGGCAGGTAGGTGCGCGTGCCCAGATCCTCCATCAACACGAAGCCCTGTGCGCGGTCGACCGCGATAACCTGCGGGGTATGCAGTCCGGCGCCATGCAGCCGCGCGCCGACGTCGAGCCACGGCCCGATGTTTTCCTTGTCTGGCGGCGCGTCCATCACGATGAGGCTGGTGGGAACGCCGTGAGGCGCGATGCTTTTGGTTGTTTGCGAGACCGGCATCGCGCCTTCCGGCACCCCCACGAGTCGCTGTGTCGTAATCCGCCAGTAGCTGCGGAAACTCGCGTCGGCCGAGGCCGGATCGATCGAAAGGCATTCGTCGGCAAGGGCCACGGAGGCGAAGCGGCGTAGCGCGGCCATGCGGTCGGGGAAGGATGGCACTGCAATTCCTGTGGGTTGGCAACGACGGAAGTCTAGCGCAGGGCTTGCCACGGTTTGACCGCTTGCGAGCTAAATAGTACTATTTCGGTACACATTCCATCCGGTGGCCCACGCCGCCCTTAGCGCCACGAATTACCATGCTCCGCGTCAGCAAACTTACCGACTACGCGACTGTCGTGATGACCTGCCTGCTCGACGCCGGCGGCGGCGTGCTGAGCGCGCAATCGCTGGCCGAACGCGCCCGGCTGGAAGTGCCGACGGTCAGCAAGCTGCTCAAGCAGCTCGCGCAGGCTGGGCTGGTCGTTTCGACGCGCGGGATCAATGGCGGTTACCGGCTTGCACGCGCGCCTGAGCGGATCTCCATCGCCGATATCGTCATCGCCATGGAAGGCCCGATCGGAATGACTGAATGCAGCGTGCACGCGGGCATGTGCGATCGCGAGACGCACTGTGGCGTACGCGTGAACTGGCAGCGCATCAACCAGGCGATTGCCGGCGCGCTCGCCAATGTGACACTGGCCGACATGGTGAAGTCGCCACCGAAGCGCGCTGCGGTGATTCCGTCGCGTGTAGCGGTCATTTGAGAACGCCACGAGCGAGAGCGCGGCCAAGCAGGACCGCTTTGTGATCCTCGCGATCACGGATGAACGCAAACAGACAACGAATGATGGCCACTGACCGCATCCAGATCGAGAACGAACTTCGCGAGCGCGCCGCACCGGCTGCGGTCGAGGGCAATGCCGTGGTCGTCGCGGCGATGAACCGCCGCTACGACGCCGGTTTCATCACCGATATCGAGTCGGACAGCCTGCCGCCAGGCTTGGACGAAGGCGTCGTGCGCGCGATCTCGGCACGCAAGGACGAACCGGAGTGGATGACCGAATGGCGGCTCAAGGCGTATCGGCACTGGCTGACGATGGCGCCACCGCACTGGGCCAAACTGGAAATCGCGCCGATCGACCTGCAGGCGATCAGCTATTTTTCGCAGCCGAAGAACCGGCCAAAGTCGCTGGCAGAGGTCGATCCGAAGCTGCTCGAAGCCTATGAAAAGCTTGGCGTGCCGCTGCACGAGCGCGCCAAGCTCGCCGGCGTCGCGGTCGATGCGGTGTTCGACTCGGTATCGGTCGGCACCACGTTCCGCAAGGAGCTTGCTGCGGTCGGCGTGATCTTCTCTTCGATGTCCGATGCGATCCGCGAGCATCCCGAACTCGTGCAGAAATACCTTGGCAGCGTCGTGCCGACCGGCGACAACTATTTCGCTGCCCTGAACTCGGCGGTGTTCTCGGACGGCAGCTTTGTGTTCATCCCGAAAGGTGTGCGCTGCCCGATGGAGCTTAGTACGTACTTCCGTATCAACGCCGGCCATACCGGTCAGTTCGAACGCACCCTGATCATTGCCGAGGAAGCAGCGGTGGTGTCATATCTGGAAGGCTGCACCGCGCCGATGCGCGATGAAAACCAGTTGCACGCGGCGGTGGTCGAACTGGTCGCACTGGACGATGCGAGCATCAAGTACTCCACCGTGCAGAACTGGTACCCGGGCGACGAGAACGGCGTTGGTGGCATCTACAACTTCGTGACCAAGCGCGGCGAATGCCGCGGCGCACGCAGCAAGATCTCGTGGACCCAGGTCGAGACCGGTTCCGCGATCACCTGGAAATATCCGAGCTGCATTTTGCGCGGAGATGATTCAAGCGGCGAGTTCAACTCGGTCGCTCTGACCCACCATCGCCAGCAGGCCGATACGGGCACCAAGATGATCCATCTTGGCCGCAACACCAAGTCGAAGATCGTTTCCAAGGGGATCAGCGCAGGTCGTGGCCAGAACACCTATCGCGGTCTGGTCAAGATCGAGAAAGGCGCCGAGGGCGCACGCAACCATACCCAATGCGACAGCCTTCTGATCGGCAAGCAATGCGGTGCGCATACGTTTCCCTATATCGAGGTGAAGAACCCGGGCGCAATCGTCGAACACGAGGCAACCACCTCGAAGATTTCCGACGACCAGATGTTTTACTGCCGATCACGCGGCATCACTGAAGAAGATGCGGTATCGATGATCGTCGATGGCTTCTGCAAGCAGGTGTTCCGCGAACTGCCGATGGAGTTCGCGGTGGAGGCGA
>JBDTWV010000414.1:0-3320 GCA_040006495.1 Dokdonella sp. | reverse complement strand
CGGCCCGCCCTGAAAGCGCGGAGTCGGTAGCGCAGGCGGACAGCGCTCTGACAGCAAACAACCCATAGGTTAAGCTGACGGGTCAGCCGCGATAGGGTGATCCATCCGGATATGTATAGTCGCGCTCGGGTGGCTCGGCGTCACTCGGTGTCTCGCATGGCGAGTCTTCGCCCTTGTCGCGCACGTCCTCGACGCTCTCCGGGATGAGATCGTGCCTCGCCCGCTCGTCACTCGGCAGTGGATGATGGCCGGCCTTGGCTTTTTCCTGCATCGGATATTCCTCTCGACAGCCTGAGCCCGATGATCAGGCGAGTTTGAACCCTTCCTTGTTCGCCTGGGCCGTCACTTTCGCATTGCCGACCTCGCCAAGGGCGGCGTGGAGCGGCGGGAAGATGGCGTCCTCCTCTTCGCGGATATGGGCTTCGATCTGGGCGCGAAACTCAGCGACCTTTTCCAGGAACGCCGGCGTGCCATTATCCGCCTCTTCCAGATCATAGAGATACTGCTTCACATACCCATGATCGTGGTTGAGCTTGTCGGCATCCGCTTTGTCGCCCCATGCGCGAAGCGCGGGGTAGATGACATTTTCCTCGGTGAAGGCGTGTTTCCCCAAGGCGTGTTTCAGCTGGGTCAGCAATGCACTGCGCTGAGCTGTCTCGCTGTTGTCAGTCGCCTGGATCTGATCGAACAGCGCCAGCGCAAGCTTGTGCTCGACCTTCAGGCCTTCCAGCCAGTCTCCGGCAAGGGCCGTAGGCGCCTGCACCACCATCTTGCGCCCGAAATTGACGGCGAGCCCAGTCACCAGCCCAGCCGCGGCAGCGCCCACCAGAGACGCGGCGCGTCCGGTAACCGTTGACCTGGCAGTATCGAGCGCGGCACCGGCCCGCTTGCGCGCCGTCTTTGGCGCGCTCGCCGCGATGTCCCGCGTCGACGTAGCACCGGTGCGCACCGCACTCGCAACCCGTCGCCGCAGGCCCGCCGCGCGGCGCGTCGCCGGCGCGGCTGCCTTGGCGACCGGCTCGATCACGGTTGCCGCAGCCGACTCGACCGCCGCCGTCACCGGGGCGGCGGTCTCGGCAACCTTTCTCGCGGCTGAGCTGCGCGACACGGACGCACGCTTCGGCGCGGCCGCCGGAGCACTCGCTGCCCCAGCCTTGCCGGCGGCGGTCCGGCGTCGCGGCTTTGGCGCGGACCCCTTCGCCTTTTCGGCGATTGCCGCGTCGAGCTTCGCGCGGTCGTTGCCCACGCGCTCGATCAGTGCCTGTGCCTCCTGCCGGCTGATGCCGTGCCGCTCGGCGAAATAATCGACCTCATAAGTTTCATCGGCTGCAACCCGCGCGCGATCGCGAGCTCCGCGCTTGCTCTTGCTGTCAGGCATGATCCAAGTCTCCCTGGCGTTTGCGACACAAAGCACGATGGAGATGAGAGTTCCGCCACCCGCTCGCTGGGCGCTGAATGCACGGGGGGCTCGCGACCGGAATGCCTGTCGTGCCCTGCAAGTGCGGCCCCAGATCCAAGGGAGCTATTTAGAGACTATTGGCCAGTGCCGTTCCAACTGTCGGAATCCGACATGTACAATGTTCTGTACAACTGCCCTCAATACCCCCGACAGGCATGACAAAACTCTCCAACAGGACCGGCGCCAATTCGCGTATTCTCCCTCGTGAAACTCCAACGCGGCCGTCCGAATGCGCCTTGAATTATGTCACACGTCCAACATCGGCATCACCACGTCGAGGGCGCGCGGCGACCTGATTCAACGGTAGCTGAAAACGTCATAACAGTCCCTTCGCTTCGCTCGGCGTGAAGCCGGGAGATCCTTTGCGCGGCGAGAGGAAACGAGAGGCATTACGATGCCACGGCAAGAAGCCTCTTTGTGCGGTGGAAGTGGAGAGGATGGCCGGTCGCACGACCACCCGGAGCCGGGCCCATGTTAGAGTCAGAGCTATAATCGCTTGACTGGTGACCCCTACGGCAGCCATAGCTAGAGGCTATATAATTGATTTATAATAACAATTATGAAAATTTGGTGGACGGTACCATCATAGATACCATCAGGTTACTCAGACATATTGAGCGCGCTTGGGATAAGAACGAAGCTGCCCGAACAGCCATCCCCCGCAAGGTGGTGCCGGAACAGCGCTTACACCACGATCGATTACACCTACGATTTTGGGAACAGCTGGGAGCACCGGCTTGTCGTCAGCGACGTGCGGCGGGGTGATCCCTGTGGTGCATATCGCTGAGGGGCCTATCATGAACTTGGCACTTGCCAACTTCATCCGGGCAAGGGTGATCTCGCTGAACTGATAGCGCCATTCCTCACGGGACGTGATCCGCGAATAGGCGATTCGGCGCATATGAACTGGCTCGAAACCTTGCCTGCGTAGAAAATGCAGTGAGGTCTTTACTTTCCGACCGGCGATGGCGTTGGGTTGGAAGATTATCATCGCGTGGCGATGAGCAAAGGCCGTGAACTGGGTCTCGTCGAAACACTCGGCGAAAGCATCGGAAGCCAATCGCATATATGGGTCCATCGCAAACGCTTGCGCCTTTTGCGGCATCCGCGTGAGGGTTTCCAGAGTGACGGTTATGTTGTTCGGCTTTCCGGGGGATGCAAGCAGCCTGCTGACATTCGCATACGCCAATGCAAATCGGGGGTAGTCGGGGGTAAGAGCGTGACTGGACGGCAGTTCGGCAAGTCTTCGGCCACTTCACCGCAAAGGGCGTTCGACAGCGGCCAGAACACTGCGCGGTGGGCTACGATTAGTACCGGGCCTTTGCGATTCAGCGCCGTGGCGAGGCCGAGCATGACTCGCTCGCAAAACGCAGCGTAAGGCTCTACCTGGCGCGATGTCTCGCCAGCTCTCCAGCGCACGTCGAAGTCCGGATCGTCCTTGGGCAGACCTTCAAGTTCGCCGAAGCCACACTCCGCCAACCCGTCGATCATCTCAATCTTCGCCGGATTGAGCCGCGCGATGATGTCGGCGGTCTCCCGGGCGCGCGCCAACGGGCTAGTGCAGATCGACCTGACCGAGACCAGCGCGCGCAACGCCTCTCCACAGAGAGCGGCCTGCGCTTGTCCGGCCGCGTTCAGAGGAATATCTTTCTGACCCTGGTAGAGTTGGCGAGCGTTCCAGTCGGTTTGTCCATGACGCACGAATATGAATGAATTGGCCGGTATGCTCCATGAATCAGCGAGCGGGGCGGAACTGGAAGCTTGGCTGGTCAAATTCCTAGATCGCCGATCAACGACGCCTCCTCGTTCGGGCACCATTCGACAAAAGCGCGCCCACAGTCATCAAGGTACGGAATCAGCG
>JBDTWV010000413.1:0-3327 GCA_040006495.1 Dokdonella sp. | reverse complement strand
TCGCGCGCAGAAAATCCGTCGGTTTCAAACCGACTTTCGCCGTCGCCTGCGCCATCAGTTGATCGTATTTCTGATGCGTGCCCGGCCCGTAATCCTGATCCAGATTCGCCTCGATCGCCGTGATCTGCTCCGGCCCTGGCAACGCCAGTGTCGCGACCCAGTTCGGCTTGCCTGCCGTTTTGATGTCTGCCGCAATTGTGCCGGGCGCCAGGTAGCTCAGCAGCCGCGCATCGGGCGCGTCCAGTTGGATCTGCAGGCGTCCGTGTCCACCGACCGTGCCCCAGCCGAAGGCCAGGATCTGGCTGTGATCGACCAGATCGCGCACGATGTTGCCGGGCGGTCGCGTCGCCAGTTGGGCATCCATCAGTGACGCGATGCCCTTGAGCTTGATCCAGACAAACAAGCCCTGGCCGTTGCTGTCGAACGTGGACTCGATTGCCTGCATCGGATGCGACCGCGTGCTGGCCACCTGCTTGATCAACTCCTCCAGCCCCGAGCGGCTTGCACCTGTTCCGGCAAATACATACAGGCGCTTGCTGGACAGATCGAATTGCAGGTAGCCCATGCGCAGCAGCTCCGCACTGCCATTGGCGTCAAACGGTGCCTTGAGAAATGGTTTGCCGTCGGACAAACGCGCTATGCGCGCATTCAGGCCCGCAATGTCGGGCACGTCCAAGCGGGTGGTCAGTAACAGGTTGGCCGCAGGCGTCAATTGGTCGCTCAAGTCCACAACTGCGACTTCGATCGGCGACGCCTGGTCACCCAGCAGCAATGCGACCCAAGGCGCAGCGCCCGTCTGCGCAATGAGAGGATCAGTGCGCGCGGCGTTTCGCAGCGAAGCAATGATCTTGACGTGCTCGCTGCCAGCCAGTGCCGGATCCAACGGGCGGCCGTCGGGTGCCGACAACATGCCCCATAACGACGGAACCCGCGCATAGGCTACGGTGTGCTCGGGCAGCCGCGCATCTAGCCACGCGGGTTGGCCGATCTGCGCGTTGGCGGCGGTCAGATCAACCTTGGCGACGGATGGTGCGGACTTTTCGTGATTGCAGCCAACGACAAACACGAGCAGCGCGCTGCAGATGACAACGCTGAAATGGCGCGCAATTGCGCGCGGATTCTGGAACATGGTTGATCCCCAAAAATCGAATACGTGGCGTGCGACTGACGTCCCCGATTGCCACGATATCCGCAAGTGTCAGGGCTGCCAAGCAAAATTGCCGAGCCGATCGCGTTCGCTTGCCGTTCTAATAGGGTTGTCAGTCATTAGTGACTTGTGGGTCAGCCTGCTTCGGACAGGCTCCGCCCCTTGCGGGCTCGGCTATCATGCGAGGTCACTTATTCAATCGAAGGAGATACCCATGTCCAAGCTCACCGCAACCTTCAGCACGTCCAAGGGACCGATCCACGTCGAGTTGTTTGCCGATCAGGCGCCGCTGACGGTGGCGAACTTCGTCAACCTGGTGCAGCGCGGGTACTACGACGGCTTGAAATTCCATCGGGTGATTCCGGATTTCATGGTGCAGGGCGGCTGCCCGCAAGGCACTGGCACCGGTGGGCCGGGTTACAAATTCGAGGACGAGGTTAAGACCGGTCTGCGTCACGAGCGCGGTGTGTTGTCGATGGCCAACGCGGGTCCGGGCACCAACGGCAGCCAGTTCTTCATCACCCACGTCGCTACACCGTGGCTGGATGGCAAGCACACCGTGTTCGGCAAAGTGCTGGGCGCGGATGACCAGAAGGTGGTGGATGCGGTTGCCGGCAGCGACACCATCGAAAAGATCACGATCGAAGGTGATACATCGGCGTTGATGGACAAGATGGCGGGTCGCGTGGCCGAGTGGAACAAGGTGCTAGACGCGGCTTAAGAGCGGCACGGGCATTGTTTTTGTGGTTCGACAAGCTCACCACGAACGGATGAGAGTTGCCTCACGAACAGTCAATGCGTCAGGCGCGCCGAATCCAGTAATTGGCTGACGCGGCCGGCGTCGCGGTCGAAGTAGTATTCGGCGGGCGCCATCCAAACCACCAGCGCGAGGCCGCCGTCGTGTTCAGCGGCGAGTGCTTGTCCGCGATACGCAAGGCCGGTATCAGTGCTGGCCTGAAAATCGAAGCGCAGGCCGTCGCGGTCGCCGAACCGCGCGGGTTTGAGTTCGCTGCTGGCGACGCCGACCGCGCCGCCTTCACTGAAGGCATCCAAGACCAGATCGCGAATTTCGTCCGGACGCATCCCGCGTCGAAACACAGGACCATCAGGTCGGCGCTTGCTGGCGCGCCGTTCGAGAAACACGTGCTCGCCATCGCGAATCATCGGGATGAAATACAGACGGTTGAGCGGAATGCCGTCGATCGTCCAGATCTGGTAGCGCGAGAACGTAAAGCGCGACCACGCCATTGGCGTAGTGACAACAATTCCGCCAGCGTCGGCGATTCCGGGCTGCACCAGTCGACCAGCACCGCAGCCTGAGATGAGCGAGCACAGAATTACGACACAGGCGATCGCAGTGGCGCGTGGTACATGGTGCGCGACCGAACTGCTCATCGCGATGCTCCTTCAAGTTCGGCAAGATAGCGGGTGATAAAGGCGCGGTCGGTCGCATCGGGTGCGAGTTCCAGGTAGCGCCGCAATGCGGCTGCCGCGCCCGTGCGGTCGCCGCTGTCGCGCAAGGTCAATCCATGTTCGCGCCACGCTGCTGCAGGTACGCCGGGCAGGCTGACCGCGATCGCGTAGTGGCGCGCAGCTTCACTGCGGCCGGCGGGGTCGGCGCGACGCCGATACGCTTCGCCCAGATAGAACTCCAGTACGCCGCGATCTTCCGCCGGGGCTTCGGACAGCAGTTCGGTGATCACCAATATCGACGCGGCGTATTCGCGCCGAGTGAGTTCCATCTCCAGCCAGTGCGCGAGAAACGGCCGCGTCGCCGCGCGATAGGCGGCCACAAAGCGCTCACCGCCGTGCGCACCGCTCGCCGTCATCGCCGCTTCGATATCGTCCAGTCGTTCGCGCGTCGGCGGATGGGTGGCAAATAGCGTCGACGATTTTCCGTATTGGCGCGTATCTTCCTCGCGCAACAGGCGCGCCCACAGTTGCTCGCCTGCTGCGGGATCGTAACCACGCTGAACCATCGCATCGAAGCCGAGGCGATCGGCTTCGCGTTCCTGCTCGCGCGAAAAGCGGAACAGCGCTGCGTAACCCGCCAAGGCACCGAGTTGTCCGGCAATCGGCAGCCCGCCGCCGAAGGTGACCACTTGAAATGCCGCCATCATCGCCGAGACATCCTTGCTATGGCGCCACTGCTGGATGACGTGCTGGGCGCGGTAGTGGCC
>JBDTWV010000412.1:0-3335 GCA_040006495.1 Dokdonella sp. | reverse complement strand
CGCGTTGCGGGCGCCAGGTCGGTCATGTACACCAGCGCGAAATGGTGGCCCTCGATCTCAAAGGTCGGCGCGATGTGCCCTAGCACTTCCACCTCGCAAGCGCTGTCGACCTCAACCCAGACGGTGGCTTCAGTCTTGCCCACATACCGCAGCATTGGGCCGAGAATCAGAGTTGGCATTGGAGGTACGGCTTGAACAAGGTGTCTGTGGGGATCGTCTGGTTATGCATTAGCACAGGGAAGCTCAGAGAATAGCGGGGTTGCTGGATGGGCAGCGGCGAGCCGATGTCGGGTCTCGCTTCGTGGCAACAGGGTCTGACGCGCCAATCTCAACACCTTGCTGCCGCAGGACGAAGCTGTCAACGCTGCCACCCAATTTGCGGTGGTGGATGCCTGGCTACAATACGCAGTCGTTATCAAGTAGTCAGCGCACCATGACTGATCCCGTATTCTCATTCGGCACTCCGCTCACCAGCAGCGCGCTGCGTGTGTTGTTGCTCGGCTCTGGCGAGCTGGGCAAGGAAGTGGCGATCGAGTTGCAGCGATTCGGCGTGGAAGTGATTGCGGCTGATCGCTACGCCAACGCGCCGGCGATGCAGGTTGCGCATCGTAGCCATGTGCTGGACATGCTTGATCCGGTGACGTTGCGGGCGCTGATCGAGGCCGAGAAGCCCGATCTGGTGGTGCCGGAAATCGAGGCGATCCATACGCGCACCTTGCTTGAACTTGAGGCGCTGGGGCAGCGCGTGGTGCCGACTGCCCGCGCCGCGTGGTTGACGATGGATCGCGAAGGGATTCGCCGGCTCGCGGCGGAGACGCTGCAACTGCCGACTTCGCCATACCGTTTCGTCGATACCCATGCCGAATATCGCGAAGCGGTAGCGGCGATCGGACTGTCGTGCGTGGTCAAGCCGGTGATGTCCTCGTCCGGGCATGGCCAGAGCTGCGTGCGCAGCGACAATGAAGTGGACACGGCCTGGGATGTTGCGCAACGCGACGGACGGGCCGGCAAGGGCCGTGCGATCGTCGAAGGATTTATCGACTTCGATTACGAAATCACGCTGTTGACGGTGCGTCATCGCGACGGCACCAGTTTTTGCGCGCCGATCGGTCACCTGCAACGCGACGGCGACTATCGCGAAAGCTGGCAACCGCAGCCGATGTCGGATATTGCGCGGCAGCGCGCGATGGATATTTCGCGCGAAGTCACCCGCAACCTTGGTGGCTGGGGTGTATTTGGTGTGGAACTGTTCGTCAAGGGCGACGACGTGTGGTTTTCAGAAGTCTCGCCGCGTCCACACGATACCGGACTAGTGACCCTGATTTCGCAGGACTTGAGCGAATTCGCGCTGCATGCGCGCGCCATTCTCGGATTGCCGATTCATGCTGATACCGACGGCTGGATTGCGCATGGCGCGCCGTCGGCTTCGTGCGCCGTACTTGCGCACGGGCATGGCGTGCCGATGTTCGAAAATGTTGCCGATGCACTTGCACAACCCGACACCGCATTGCGTTTGTTCGGCAAGCCTCGGGTCGACGGCCATCGCCGGGTTGCAGTCACGCTTGCGCGGGCCGACTCAGTCGAGGAAGCGCGCAGCAAGGCGCGCGATATGGCGGCGATTTTGCGGGTCGAACTGAAATAGCCATGCTGGTGATTGTGCGAACGCGATTGCGCCGACTTGTCCCACTTGGCGCGGATTGCGCGACAATCCATCGACCATCGCTGTGAGCTTGACCCTATGACCGACATCACTTCCCATGCCGTTTTCATCCATCCGGGCGCGCTTGAGGCGCTGGGCGATGCGATCAAGCCCTACCTCAGCGAAGGCCCTCAAGGCGTGCATCTAGCCTGTCGCGAAGTCGACAGCAGTGGTGGATTTTTCGAGGTGGTGCTGGATGCGCGCAACGATGCCGGCGAGACGAGAGCGGTGGAACTGATGGTCCCGGCGTCGATGATCCGGCTGGTGGTCTCGCTGCATAGCGAAGGGAGCTTCGGTTTTCGGGGCGCGGTGCGCGCACGTTCAATCCCCACCGCGGCGCAAGCCTCGCCAGTTGCCGAAGTGGAAGCGCGTGCCGCTGAGAGCCCCGACAGCAGCCGGAAATAGATCGTCTACAGACGACGCCAGGTACGAGAGTCCAACATCTCCAAGGGGCGAAAATTGCGCTTGTAGTTCATCTTCGGATGACCGTCGATCCAGAAACCCAGGTACAGGTGCGGCACTTGTTCTCGACGCGCCCACTGGATCTGCTGGAGGATCGCCAGCGTGCCCAGCCCGCGTGACGCGTGTTCGTGATCGAAAAACGTATACACCGCCGACAGCGCCAAGGGCAGCACGTCGGTCACAGCCACGGCAATCAGACGACCCTGCAGTCGGAATTCCAGGAACCGGCTCGGACTCCACGGCCCGATCAGAAAGCGATTGAAGTCCTCCGAGTCGCCACCGTCCATCCCGCCGCCGTGGTGACGCGCGTCGAGATAGCGCAGATACAGATCGAAATGTTCTGCATCGCCCCGTGAGGGCACACTCGCAACCTCGAGGTCAGCGTTATCACGCAAACAACGCCGCTGGCTGCGATTGGGAACGAACGCGGCAATCGGCACCCGAACCGGCACGCAGGCACGACAGCCCACGCAGTGCGGTCGGTAGATATGCGCTCCAGAGCGGCGGAAACCCAGCGCCAGCGCCTCGGCGTAGACCTCAGGGAGATCCGGATCGTGCGGATCGAGCACCAGATCGCGCGCCATTCGCTGCGGCCAATAGCCGCAATCGTGCGGCGCGCTATGGAACAGACGCATGTTGTGCAGGGCAGTCACCCGAGCATGCTAGCCGACCCAGTCGACGCGATCACGCCAACATTGAATGCTGTTTAGGTTGGCGCCTTGGCTGAACGCGGATGACTCTCTTCGGGTTCGTCGATTCCGTCGTAGTGCGGCACGCCTTATAGTGTCGCCATCCAACTCGCGTCGAGGAACTATCCATGCTGCGTTTGCATCCCTTGTTGATCGCTGTTTCGCTTGCTCTGGTGCCGGCTGCGATGGCGCAGAATGCAACACCGCAACGCGCTGCTGCGCCGGCTGGCGACCGTTTCAGCGTTCTCGACACCAACCACGATGGATCGCTCAGTCTCCCGGAATTGCAGGCAGTGAAGAGTCCGATCGTTCCGCAATTCGTCCGTCTGGACAAGAATAACGACGGCAAGCTGCAGCGCAACGAAGTGGCGATGTTCCCCGCGTTCAGTCCGCCGCGTGCGCAGGCGCAGCAGGCCGGCGAGCAGCAGATGCTGTGGCTGGGCGATCTGGATGCCAACCACGATGGGCGTATTACTGCTGCCGAA
>JBDTWV010000411.1:0-3342 GCA_040006495.1 Dokdonella sp. | reverse complement strand
GCTGGACGCGTCGACGAGTTCGTCGCCGGTCACGATGACCTTCTTCTTCAGCAGGATCGGGATCGGCTTGCCATCTGGGCCGCGATCGCGGCGGTAGTAGAGCTTGTCATCAGGTGGAATCTGGCCGGTTTTCGCGGCCTCGAATGCGTTCGCGTTCTCATCGACCGCGCGGTATTCGAGAGTAGCCGTCGCACCGAGGATCTTCTTCGCCTCGGCGGTATCCTGCACGCCCGGCAGCTCCACCGCGATCCGCGAATCACCCTGTTGCTGGATTAGCGGTTCGGCGACACCAAGCGAGTTGATGCGGTTGCTCAGCGTGGCCTGGTTCTGGCGAATCGTGTTGAGGGCGACTTCCCGGATCTTTTCCGGCTTCACAGCCGCATCCAGCGTGTAGGTGTCACCGACCGCCTTGCCATTGGTGACGTTCACGTCCGGCACCTTCGATTGGATCACAGCGAGCGCCGCGTCACGATCGGCTGAGCTGCGCAGCTGCACTACCACGCCGTTCGGGCCGCGCCCGACCGACTGATAGCGGATGTTCTTGTCGCGCAACACCGAGCGGATATCGTCCGCATAGCGCAGCACTTGCTTCTCCATCACATCCTTGTCGTCCACTTCCATCAGAAAGTGCACGCCACCCTGAAGGTCGAGGCCCTTGGGCATTTCGCGGGCGCCGATCGAGCGCATCCAGTGCGGCACTGTCGAGGCGAGATTAAGCGCGACAACGTATTGATCACCCAGCGAGCTCTTCAGGATTTCCTGCGCCTTCGCCTGCATCTCGTTCTCGCCCGTCGGCAGGCGCACCAACATATGGTCGCCAGTGAGTTCGATGCTCTGGAACGTGATCTTGTCCTTCTCGAGGATACCCTGGACCTGCTCTTTGAGGGCCTGGTCGACCGTCGCACCACGATTGGCGGTGATCTGCACAGCAGGCTGCTGCAGGAACAAGTTCGGCACGCCGTACAGGACGCCGAGCAGCAACACCACCACGACCAACACGTATTTCCAACGGGGAAAATCGTTCATTATTAAATCCGATGCGCCACAACTTCATCCCGACCGACGCGCGGCCGGGACCTGAATACCGGGAAGGAAATCAAGCAGCTTTCAAGGTGCCTTTCGGCAACACCGCAGATATCGCCTGTTTCTGCAACTTGACGATCACGCCAGAAGCGATTTCGAGGGTCACGAACTGGTCGGCGATGCTGTCGACGCGGCCGAGGATACCGCCATTGGTCAGCACCTCATCGCCGCGGTTGAGCGCCGCGATCATCGAGCGCTGCTCTTTGGAACGCTTCATTTGCGGACGGATCAGCATGAAATAGAAGATGCCGAACAGGACGATCAGCGGCAGGAACGAGATCAGCGGGTTCTGGGCTGCGGCCGGTGCCGCTTGGGCATAGGCGTTGGCGATGAAAAAGTCCATGTGTGCTCCAACTCAAGGATCTGCGACGGCCGCGGGGAGCAGCGCGCCAAAAAAGGCCGCGAATTATGCCATGCCACGGGGACAGGCGCATTGCCTGGCGCGATTGTCGGCGAAATTGGCCCAAATCACCTGGGCGACTGGCGTTGCGCGTGGAACGCCGCGACGAAGTCGCCCAGCGTGCCCGCCGCGATCGCCGCACGCAGCCCAGCCATCAATTCCTGGTAATAGTGCAGGTTGTGAATGGTGGCCAGTTGCGGGCCGAGCATCTCGCCGCATCGGTCCAGATGGCGCAGATAGGCGCGACTGAATCCGGAGCGGCAGGTGTAACAGGTGCACGCCTCGTCGAGCGGGCGCGTGTCACGCGCGTATTTCGCGTTCCGAATGCGCAAGATGCCGTGACGTGTGAACAGGTGCGCGTTGCGCGCGTTGCGGGTCGGCATCACGCAGTCGAACATGTCGACGCCACGACTGACCGCGGCGACAAGGTCTTCGGGCCGCCCGACGCCCATCAGATAACGCGGCTGGTTTTTCGGCAGCAGGGGCTCGACTGCTTCGAGGGTCGCGTTGCGCTCGTGTTCGGGCTCACCGACTGCGAGTCCGCCGATCGCATACCCATCGAAGCCGATGTCGATCAATGCATCTGCGGAACGTTTGCGCAAATCCGGATACACGCCGCCCTGGACGATGCCGAACAACGCGTTCGGATTGCCGAGTTCATCGAACGCGGCGCGCGAGCGCGCGGCCCAGCGCAGGGACAATTCCATTGAATCGCGCGCCTGTTTCTCGGTTGCAGGATACGGCGTGCACTCGTCAAAGATCATCGCGATGTCGGAGTCGAGCACGCGCTGGATGCGCATCGATTCCTCGGGACTGAGGAATACACGCGAGCCATCGACTGGCGACGCGAAGGTGACGCCTTCCTCGGTGATTTTGCGCTTGCTGGCGAGGCTGAATACCTGGAAGCCGCCGGAATCGGTGAGGATCGGTTTGTCCCAGCCGATGAACCGATGCAGGCCGCCGAATTCGGCAATCACGTCAAGGCCAGGGCGCAGGAAAAGGTGGAAGGTATTGCCAAGGATGATCTCGGCGCCGATCTCGATCAGGTTCTGCGGCGTCATCGCCTTGACCGAGCCGTAGGTGCCGACCGGCATGAACGCGGGCGTCTCGATCGTGCCGCGCGGAAAGCTGATGCGGCCGCGGCGCGCGGCGCCGTCGGTGGCGAGGAGATCGAATTTCATCGTGATGGCTTCGCTTCCGGCAACAAAAGCATCGCATCTCCGTACGAGAAGAAGCGGTAGCGCTGCTGCACCGCATGCAGGTACGCCGCGAGAATCAACTCCCGCCCGATCAGCGCCGACACCAGCATCAGCAGGGTCGATTCCGGCAGATGGAAATTCGTGATCAGCGCATCGATGCTGGTGATGCGATAGCCGGGAAAGATGAAGATCTGCGTTTCGCCAGCAAAACGCGCGACTTCGCCACCGCGCAAGGATGACTCCAACGCGCGCACGACAGTGGTGCCGACGGCAATCACGCGGCCACCCGTTGCGCGCGCGCGACGGATCTTCTCAATGAGTTCTGCGCCGACATTGAGCCATTCGCGGTGCATCGTATGGTCTTCGAGGCGTTCGGCACGCATCGGTTGAAACGTGCCGGCACCGACGTGCAGGGTAACGTAACCAAAGTCGATGCCGCGGTCGCGCAAACTCGCCAACAACGCCTCATCGAAATGCAGACCCGCGGTCGGCGCGGCGACCGCACCGGTTTCACGTGCATAGACTGTCTGATAGCGCTCGGCGTCGGCCACATCCACATCGCGTGCGATGTACGGGGGCAGCGGCATGCGCCCGATCCGCAGGAGCAATTTCTCCAGCGGCTCCTCCGTCTCGAAGCGCAACAGAAAAAATTCGCCATCG
>JBDTWV010000410.1:0-3343 GCA_040006495.1 Dokdonella sp. | reverse complement strand
ACCTCACCCTGGGCAATGGCGTCGACGGCATTCACATCGATGCTGCCAGCGCGACAACGATTGGGGGCCCCAACGGAACGGATGCGAACACCATTGCGGCCAACAAGCGCAACGGCATCAAGCTGCGCAACGGTGGCGGCGACCAGCACGGCTGGAGCAACCTGTTCCAGCGCAACCTCGCATTCCATAACGCCGTGACGACGACGGGCATCGACATCGACCTCGAACGCCCGGAAAACGGCGTCGATGGTCCGCATTCGGAATTTCCTCCGAACTACGCCAATCGTGACCAGGCCCCGGCCCAGATCTGCCCGGGCATCGGGTCTTCCGGCGCATGTATCGGGTCGAATGCCCCGAGCAGCAGCGGCGGTTTCACGACCTTGCAGTGGTCGCTCGACACCCACGGCCCTGCAAACTTTCGTCTTGAGTTCTTCGCCATCAATGCCTCGACCACAACCGCGGCTTCGACGATGACATTCCTGGGTGAGCAGCTGGTGACAACTGATGTGACGGGAAAGCCATCCAACAGCGCGGTTTGCTCGGCGGGACGCTGCACCGCGAAGGTCTCCGGCGTGACGATCGGGAATCGGGTCGTGATGACCGTCACCGACATCACGCCGCTCACCAATACCCCCGCCGGTGGCGGCGGCTGGCAAGCGCAACTGAAGTGCTTCATCGGCAACAACGGCATCATCCTCCCGACCTGCACGACGAACGACACCTCCGAATATTCCAATGCGGTTGCTGTCCAGGTCAGCGACATCATCTTCAAGTCCGGATTCGAATGACCGCAAGTGGGACAACCGGAGGAGGTATTCCCCATCGAGGATAGAGGGCGCTCTTGCCATCCGACACCTCGGCGGCGGCGCATGGTTTCCTGCCAAACAGAGCACTTGGGTCAGGGTATCGTGCAGGAATACCGATCGATGAACATCAACTGCCAAGGATGCCGGAGGCGCCATGCATCATGCACGGCGCGTCCGATGCTTGCAGCCAGAGCTACTCGTCCAGGCCGCCATCCATGGAAAAGCGCAAGCCGAACTATTCCCTGCTCATCGCACTGATTGTTTGCGGCGCCTTTTGGTCGCTCGTCCGGATTGCCGACCATCTGGCGGTACCGGTTACGGCATCAGTTGGGACGGATCACGCCCCTTCCCTCACTGAGTTCGTCAACGATGAGATGCACCTCCTTGCGCCGAGTGAAAAGTACGCGCTCGATGAGAAACTGAACCAATTCAATCACGAAACATCCATTCAGATGGCTATCGCGATCCTCGCGGAGCCGACAGATGCGGATCTCCAAGAGTTCACGATTCAAGTGGCCGACTGTTCGTCTTCTCGCAGCAAGGAATCGCGAGGCTTGAAGTCGGCTACGGCATGGAAGGCGCGATACCCGATTTGGTGGCGTATCGGTTGCTGACCGATTACCTCAAGCCTGCTTGGCAAAGCGCGCACTATGCCGATGCACTGGACCGCACCGTCGCTGCGATCATTGATCCAGGCGACGCGGAATACACTGCCAGCAAGGGACCCGGTCGCCTCGCAAGGCTGACCCGAACCTTATTGTCCGGACCTGGGAGCCGCACTCCGGCATGCCGTCAAAGTCAGCGATGGCTTGAGCTCCGACGCCCCAGAAAATGCCGTCGATGTGGTCGACCATAACGACGCAAGACACGTCTGGAATGGCCGGGCATGCATTCGAACGCAGTGATCTGCCACAGTATTGCCGTCCCTGCCCCAGCTTTTTGCTATGGCGACGGTCTCGAATGTCCGATTTCGCCACACAATCGCGTATAGCTTCGTATCTACAGCCGCGAGCCTGCCATGCACATCTGTCGCCCGTTGACCGTCGCCGCCCTCTTCGCTGCAGTGTGGGTGTCTCCAGCGCTTGCACAGTCGCTCGTGGTCTACGACGACGCCCTGCAGAACGGCTTTGGCGACTGGTCGTATGGAGGCGGCAGCGACTTCGCAAACACGACGCCGGTGCATGGAGGAACGCACTCGATCGCGCTCGCCGGCAGCAATTTCAATGCCGTCTCGTTCGTGCATGAATCCGGCCTGCTCTCGACAGGCAGCTATCCAATCCTGCATTTCTGGATCCACGGCGGCACCAGTGGCAATCAGGCGTTGACGCTGGTCTTGCAGACAAACTGCAGCGCGCCGGCCAATAACTGCACGACGGTCGCGACAGCCAACCTCAACGGTTTCATCTCCGGTGGTGCCGCGGGCGCGGGTACATGGCGCGAGGTCACAGTGCCGATCACTCAGGCACCACTGTCCTATTCCGGCAGCTACGACCGCGTCGACATCCAAAGCAATGCCGCCACCGCGCAGGCAACTGTCTACTTTGACGACATCGCGCTGGAATCGGGCACGGCCGTCGTCGATCCGATCTTCGGCAACGGCTTCGAGGGCTCGGTGCCCGCCGTGAATGGCTTGGTCGAGGAGCACGATGTCACGGTCGCCTCGATGGTCAGCGATCGCTTCAGCTGGCGCGACGCGGCGAACCAACCGCGGGTCGCCGTCCTCGCGCACAACGATGGGCAGACCGGCCCCATGGCGCCCGGCGGCTATCCCAACCGCGGCGGCGCGCTGCGCGAATTCCGCTACCAGATGCCGGACGACTCGACTCGCGTGGCCGGCGCCACCAGCTACGGCAATGCGGGCCAAGGCGGTTTCGGATACGTCGTCTCGCACTCGGCATGGTCGAGCAATGGCGGCGGCTGCAACGGCGACGATTCGCCGCTCGGTTACGGCACGCCGGGCGCGTTCCAGCGCGTGTTCGAGGGCCGCCATCACGCGATTTTCCGCTTCACCCAGAACTACCCACGCCATTGCAGCGCCGCGCCCGGCGGCGCGACGAGCTCGGTGCCGGTAACGATCGACTGGACGTTCTCGACGGGACGCGACAATCCACTGTGGTCGATCACCTACGACATGCACGCGCTGCCGGCCGACTATCTGTTTGACGATTCGCGCGCTCCGTATGGCGAGCTGAACATCGACGGCGTTGGTGCGACTGACATCAGCGGCGTCGGCTGGGGTGACCGCTGGCAGTTCAACAGTACAACTTCGCCGGTGACGCTCAACAGTGCGTGGACATGGAACGTGCCGAACACGGTGCCGTACGTGAAGCTGTGGATCACCTCGACAAACGCGACGATGGGGATGGTGCAGAGCCAGACGATGACGCAGCAGGACGCTGGCGCGCGCAATGCGTTCTACCACGACGTCAGCGCGTACTGGAACCACACCAGCGCGCAAGGCAACGCCGGCGACGGCTACGCGATGCCGTGGCAGGACAGCTGGCCGTACCAGGCCAATTCCTACTCGATCGACGTCG
>JBDTWV010000409.1:0-3350 GCA_040006495.1 Dokdonella sp. | reverse complement strand
CGCCGGCATCGAGTTCTACCTGCCGATGTTTTTCGCGCACACCGAGACGTTGTTCGACCATCTCAGCGGCCCGACCAGCGCACTGTTCGTGCTCGGCGAGAGCGTGCTCGACGCGGCAGATACTTTCTGGAATCACGCCGGCGACCGCTACGAGCAGCGCGCGCATGACATCGAACGCCCGATCCTGCCGCCAACAGAGTTGTACCTGCCGCCGCAGCAGTTGCGCGAGCGGCTCAACAACGAACTGCGGATCGATATCGTCAGCAAGCACGAGCACGCGATCGATCTCGGCACCCAGCCCGCGCCGAGCGTGCCCCTGAGCCGCAAGGGTGAGGAATTTGGCGCCGCGCTCAATCGTTTCATTGCCGCCTATCCGGGCCGCGTGCTGATCGCCGCGGACTCTGCGGGCCGGCGTGAGGCCTTGATCGAACAACTGGCCGTCGTGCATCTGCGCCCGACCACGGTTGCCTCGTGGCAGGAGTTTGCGGCCAGCGTTGAGGGGCGCAGCAGCGCGCCTCGGACGGTGGCAGTTGATCCGTCGGCACAGCCGATGGACAACAGCGCATTCGCGATCACCGTCGCCCCGCTCGAACAAGGTTTTGCGCTCACCGCACCCGCTCTCACAGTGCTTACCGAACGCGAACTGTTCGGCGAGCGCGTGCAGCAGACACGCCGCCGCAAGCGCGCGGCGCGGGATCCCGAGTCCATCGTGCGCGACCTGGCCGAACTCGTCATCGGTGCACCAATCGTGCATGTCGATCACGGCGTCGGTCGCTATCAAGGTCTGCTCAAACTCGATGTCGGTGGCGAGAACGCGGAGTTCCTCTCGATCGAATACGCCAAGGGCGACAAGCTCTATGTGCCCGTCGGGCAACTGCATCTGGTTACGCGCTATTCCGGCACCGCGCCGGAACTTGCTCCGCTGCATGCGCTCGGCGGCGATGCGTGGGAGCGTGCGAAGAAGAAGGCCGCCGAGAAAGTTCGCGATGTCGCCGCCGAATTGCTCGCAATCTACGCGCAACGCGAAGCGCGCCAAGGCACTGCGCTGAGCGTTGATCGCGAGATGGCCGAACAATTCGCCGCCGCGTTCCCGTTCGAGGAAACGCCGGATCAGGCGAGCGCGATCGAGGCCGTCATTGCCGATCTCGCCTCATCCAGGCCGATGGACCGCGTCGTCTGCGGCGACGTCGGCTTCGGCAAGACCGAAGTCGCACTGCGCGCCGCGTTCTCGACCGCGATCGCCGGCAAACAGGTGGCCGTGCTCGCGCCGACCACACTGCTAGCACAGCAGCATTACCAGACCTTCCGTGACCGCTATGCCGATTGGCCGATCAAGGTCGAAGTGCTGTCGCGCTTCAAGACCAAAAAGGAAATCAGCGAGGCGCTTGTCCGTCTCGCCGCAGGTCAGGTCGACGTGATGATCGGAACGCACAAGCTGTTGCAATCGGACATCAAGTTCAAGGATCTCGGCCTCGTCATCATCGATGAGGAACATCGCTTCGGCGTGCGCCAGAAGGAGGCGCTGAAAAAGCTGCGCGCCGAAGTGGACCTGCTCACGCTGACTGCGACGCCCATTCCGCGCACGCTGAACATGGCGATGGCGGGCCTGCGCGATCTCTCGATCATCGCGACCCCGCCCGCACATCGCCTTGCGGTGAAGACTTTCATCGGCCATCACAACCCTGCGTTGATCCGCGAGGCACTGCAACGTGAGCTCGCGCGCGGCGGCCAGGTGTACTTCCTGCACAACGAAGTCGCGACGATCGAGAAGGCCGCGCGAGAGTTGACCGAACTGATGCCCGAGGCGCGCGTGCGCATCGCCCACGGCCAGATGCACGAGCGCGAACTCGAACAGGTCATGCTCGATTTCTATCGGCAGCGCTTCAACGTGCTGGTCGCGACCACGATCATCGAATCGGGCATCGATGTGCCGAGCGCAAACACGATCATCATCAACCGCGCCGATCGTTTCGGCCTCGCCCAACTGCACCAGCTGCGCGGTCGCGTTGGCCGCTCGCACCACCGTGCCTACGCGTATCTGATCATTCCCGACCACCGCTCGATCACCGCCGATGCGCAGAAGCGCCTCGAAGCGCTCGCTTCGCTGGAAGAGCTCGGTGCAGGCTTTACACTGGCCACGCACGATCTTGAAATCCGCGGCGCGGGCGAGCTGCTTGGCGATGAACAAAGCGGGCAAATCGAGGAAGTGGGTTTTTCGATGTACACCGACATGCTCGACCGCGCCGTACGCGCATTGAAGAGCGGCCAGGTGCCAGACTTTGACCTGACTTCCGAACATGAAGCCGAAGTCGAACTGCACCTGCCAGCGCTGATCCCGGACGACTATATCGCCGACGTCAACACCCGGTTGACCTTGTACAAGCGCATCGCCAGCGCGCGTGACAACGATGGACTGCGTGAACTCCAGGTGGAAATGATCGACCGCTTCGGCCTGCTTCCGGACCAGATCAAGCACCTGTTCGCGGCAACCCAGCTGAAGCTTGCCGCAACGAGCCTCGGCATCCGCAAACTTGACATCGGCGCGAACGGCGGTCGCGTGATCTTCCGCCCGAATCCCACGATCGAACCGATGACCGTGATCCGCCTGATCCAGTCGCAGCCGCGCGTCTATGCCCTCGACGGCCAGGACAAACTGAAGTTCAAGATGCCGCTCGAAGGCGCAACCGAGCGCTTGCGCGCAGCCAATGACCTGCTCGCGATGCTGGGCGTGCGCAACGCGGCCTGAGCATCACCTTCGCCTGCCTGCGCGCGCGATGCGCAGGAGCAAACCCGCAGCCACGACCACCCACGCGAGCAGGCTGACGAAAACGCCCGCGCGTGGTATGGCCAGGAGAAAATCCAGCGCGAGCGCGTGCGCGAGTGCGTAGGTGCCCACCGTGTACATGCCGAGCGGAAAAACGATGTCCCAGTCGTCACTCTCGTAACGCAATGGAACATGCCGCCAACCGTGCCGCCAGATTTCCAGGGCCAGCAGGAGTGGAATCCACCAAGTCGCGGTGGCCCAGAAAAACAGGCTGAATCCCTTCACGAATGGCACCAGATCCGCCAGTGCGCCGCCATCTGGCACGTGCAGCACGAACAGGCTGCCGGCAAGGGTGGTGATCGCCAACGCGCCCATGTCGATCCAGTAAGGCGGGGTGAATTCGCGTGCGCGCAATGGAAAGAACACCAACCGGTAGACGATGAGCGTGATGAGCAACAGATACAACGCGGCGCCGAGCAGAAACAGGCACAAGCCGCTGAACAAGAGTCCAATGCGTAGCTCTGGCGTTTCCGCCGACAGCGCGATCGCCAGCGTGGCCAGCGCCTGTGTTGCCACCACAATGACC
>JBDTWV010000408.1:0-3370 GCA_040006495.1 Dokdonella sp. | reverse complement strand
CAGGCGCAGCAGCGCATTGGAGAATTCGGTCTCGCTGAGCACCTTGAGGCGCTCGTGGCGATCCTGGTAATGGATGTCGAGTTCGCCGTCGACGGTGACGCCGGCGCTGCGCATCGCGTTTGGGTCCGCGTCGGGATCGACGAAGCGCAACGACAGGTCCGGTTTGACCCGGCGGTAGCGTTCGATGAAATCCGAGATCACCGGACGCAGGTTGCCTTGCTTGCGCGCGTAGCTGACCACTTCAACCGGCGCATCGAGGCTATGCAGCAAGCTGACCGACGCGTCGCCGAGGCTCGCGCTGTGCGCATGGCTCCAGTCGCGATCGAAGCCGAAACGCGTGCTCAGGAATGCAATCGCTACGGCCGCGATGATGATCATGAGCGCATGCAGCGCATTGCCGAAACGCTCGCGCATCAGTCGGGAGAACCCCTGAGGGCATCGAGACGACGCGTGGCCAGGGCCAGTGCAACGCCGATGAGGAGCAGGAAATATACGATGTCGACGCTGGCGATGAGACCGCGGAAAAACGGTTCGAGGTGGGTCGGTAACGCCAGGTAGTTGATGCCCGCGTTGCTGATGCCCTGCAGGCGCGCGCCGGCATCGACGGCCGCGAGCAGGCTGGTGATCGCGATCGCAGCGGCGGCGGCGAGCGCCGGTTGCGCAGCCCATGCGCTGGCGAGGATGCCGATCGCGATCAGCGCCGCAACGAACAGGCCGAGGCCAAGCGTCGCGGCGGCGATCTTGCCGTAGTCGAGCGCGGTGCCGAAGCCCAGCACCAACGGCATCAGCACCACCAGCGCGAGCAGCACGAGCACGAAGCCGAGCGCACCGAAATACTTGCCGAGCACGATGCGCACGTTGCCGATGCCGCTGGCGAGCAGTAGCGGCAGGGTATGCGCGCGACGCTCGCCGGCAAACGCATGCATCGTGACCAGCGGCACCAGCAGCACGAGCAGGTTCGAAAAACTGCGCAGGAGCGGAATTGCGACCAGGTCGGTAACGCCGGGTGCGTTCTTGATGCCGCCGAGTTTCGGCGCAAGCTGCAGGAAGCCCTCGAGCGAGAGCAGGAATTGCCATGCCATGAGTGCGACGACAACCGCAGCGAGCGTCCATGCAAATGGCTGCACGACGAGGCGGCGCCATTCATGGCCTGCGATCAGCGCGCTGCGACTCATGCCGCCTGCGCCGGTGCGTCCGCCGCGGCTATCGCGAGGAAGGTTTGTTCCAGCGCTCGGCTTTCGGCGCACAATTCCTCGAGACCGAAGCCATGCTCTACGACACTCGACGCGAATGCACTGACCGCGACTTGCGGGTGCAGGCACACGCGCCAGTGGCTGGCATCGATTGGCGTTGCCGACGCGACCTGCGGCAGACCGAGCCAGTCCTCGGCGCGCAACGCCCGGGTCACGCCGACGCGTAACGCATCGTCACCGGCGGCTTCGGCCAGCGCGCCGAGATGACGCAATTCGCCGCGATGCAGGATCGCCACGCGATCGCAACACGCGAGCACATCCGGCAATACATGAGTGGACAACACAACCGCGTGGTCGGTCTTGAGTCCGCGCACGATCTCACGCAACTTGAGTGCCTGCACCGGATCGAGGCCGGATGCCGGTTCATCCAGCACGATCAGGTCCGGCTCGTGCAGGATCGCCTGGGCGAGGCCGACGCGCTGACGGAAACCCTTGGACAAGGCCGCCATCGGCCGGTGCCGCACCTCACCAAGCTCGCAGCGTTCCAGCGTCCGTTCGACCGCCGGCGCCACCGCGCTGCGCGCAAGACCGTGCAGGCGGGCGCAGAAGCGCAGGAATTCCTCAGGTGTGAGTTCCGCATGCAGTGGCGGTGTCTCCGGCAGGTAGCCGATCCGGCGCCGCGCCAGTTCCGGGTATTCGTACAGATCTTCGCCGTCGATGTGCACGCTGCCGGTGCTCGGCGCGAATACCCCAGCGATCATGCGCAACGTGGTGGTCTTGCCGGCACCGTTGACGCCAAGCAAGCCGAGCACCTCGCCGCGCGCGAGCTCGAGACTCAGGTCGTGCACGACGATGCGTCCTGCCAAGGATCGGCTGACGTGTTCGAGGGTGAGGGTGGGCGCTGCGCTGGACATTCGCGGCGATTGTTCCGGTTCCACCGCGTTACGGCAAGGGCACGGCGGGATGCAACTGCAGGGGCGGCCCTTTGCACGACATTTTCACGCCGATGTCCGCAAATCCCGACCGTGCGACATGCGTTGCAAACCTTGACAACGTCGTTGGCGACCGCATTCATAGCCGGGTATAGTCTTTCCTACCTCTCGGAACTCGCCACCGTCTCATGTTCGATACCTTGATTTCCTTTGCTGCACGCGGATTGACCCAGGCTTCCTGGGGCACTTGGGTCGTGTACACGCTGGTCGTCACCCAGCTCACGATCCTGACGATGACCCTGTACCTGCATCGCGCGCAGTCGCATCGTGGCGTCGATTTTCACCCGATCCTCGCCCATTTTTTCCGGTTCTGGTCATGGTTCGCGACCGGCATCACCACGAAGGAATACGTCGCGATCCATCGCAAGCACCACGCCAAGTGCGAGACCGCGGAAGATCCGCACAGCCCGCAGATCCTCGGCATCAACAAGGTGCTGTGGGACGGTGTGGACCTGTATCGCACGGCCAGCCTCAACAAGGCTGACATGGAGAAATACGGCATCGGCACGCCGGACGACTGGCTCGAGCGCAAGCTGTACACGCCGCACAGCGTGCTCGGCGTTGCGCTGCTCATGGCAGTCAATATCGCGCTGTTCGGCGTCGTCGGCATCGCGATCTGGGCGTTGCAGATGCTGTGGATTCCGTTCTGGGCCGCCGGTGTCGTCAATGGCCTCGGCCATTGGTGGGGCTACCGCAATTTCGAAACCGCCGATACCGCGACCAATCTGACCCCGTGGGGCATCTGGCTCGGCGGCGAGGAATTGCACAACAACCACCACGCATTCCCGAGTTCGTCGAAGTTCGCGTTGCGCAAATTCGAGTTCGATCTCGGCTGGGCGGTGATCCGCGCATGTGAAACGGTGGGCCTTGCCAAGGTACTGCGTGTCGCGCCGACGCTGGATATCCGCCCGAATGTGTCGCTGCCGGATACCGACACGGTCAAAGCCGTGCTCGCGCACCGCTTCCACGTGATGAGCGACTACTTCCGCGGCGTGATCGCGCCGACCCTGCGTGAAGAAGCCAGCCATGCCGGCGCCGGGATCAAAGACCTGCCGCGCAAGCTGCGCCGCGCGCTCGGCAACGGGGGGCGCTGGCTGGATGCATCCTCGCGCGAGCGCCTGGTCGCATTCACCGACAAGTATCCGCAGTTGCGGACCGTCTGCGAATTCCGTGCACGTCTAGCCG